>CAZHFT010000081.1:0-4148 GCA_964531875.1 uncultured archaeon
AAATTGTTATTTGAGAGAATGCCAGCATCCCTGCTTACTGCTTCTTGTTTTCTTTTAAGTTCTTTTGAAATTTCACTAATTGTTTTTTTATTTGTTTTATTAATCACAAAACTAAGGAGTTCAATTCGTTTAGGGGAAAGCAGAGAATATAATTGAGATGCGTTTTTCAAGTAAAGAGTATGTGTTCCTACTCCTGTTTTTTTAGGGTTTGTATAAATTGATTTAATATCGTCGTCGATTTTAGCCCCAATTTTTATTATAAGTTGTTTCATTTTCTCGCCTAATATACATGCGTTAATAAAGTATATAACCTTATGGGTTATATAACCTAAAAAGTTATTGCCTATTTTCTAAGTATTTCAATCTGTATTCGTTCCATTTATTTCTAATATTTTTAATACATTCTTCAAGTGTTTCGAAGTTTTTTTCTTTTTCAAGATATTGTTTAGTGGGCGGATTATTGTAAAATCGATGTACATTAGTTTTTTCTCTTACTGTTGCATCAAATCTTATTATCTCTCTGGGTTCTTCAGCAATAATTGAAATAAGTGAAATCGAAAAAGCACTAATTTTACTAAAATCTTTTGAAAAAACAAATCTTACTAACAGTTTGTTTTGCATTTCTTTATCTAAGTATTCGCTGAATGTTTGGTCATTGTTATTACAGTTCATCAAAATCCCTTTCCAAAAAAGTAAACTCCTAAACTTAAGGGGAGAAGAAATATTGCGTAAAGAACTGCTTTTTGTTGTTGTCCCTCTTGAAATGCTATAAAAGCTGAAGCAATTAAAGCATACTCGGCAATATAAATAACATTTCCAAGTAAAGATGCTTCGACAATTTTTTCTCGTACTAATTCAGACATACCTATTCCAAGTTCAGGCATTCCTGAAAAATTAAATTCAGAAATCATTCCTGCAATTTTTCCAAGGATTAAAGGAACAAGAACTCCGCCTGCAAGAAGAAGAGTATATTTTTCAATTGTTGAATTAGCACTACGTTCTCTAATAATAGAATTTGTTTGTAAAAAATCTTCAGCAGTTTCTCTAAAAACAGTACTCATTTCAGCGCCACTTTCAAAAGAATTAATAAGCAAATCAATACTGCGATTAAGTGAAAGAGAATTGTTTCTTTTTTTTAAACTAATAAGCGCTTCAGTAATTGGAGTCCCCATATTAATTTTTTCTTTAACAATTACAAATTCTTTGCTTAATGGACCATCACTCTTAGTAGCCATAAATGTAATTAGTTTTTCAATTCCTGTTCTTTCTGGTAGAGAAGAAGCCATCAATAATAAATCTGGAAGTTCTTCTTCAATTCTTTTTTTACGAGACTCAACCAAATAAGTTATGTAGAAGAAACCTATTGTTGTGGGAGCTAATGAAAGGATTAATGAAAATACTGCAATTTTTTCGTCTTTGAAATAAAACAATGCTCCGCAAAGAGAAATAAGAGAAATAATTGCTCCTAAAATAATTACTTGTTTTTTGAATCCATTAAAACCATTAGGGTATTCAATTAATCCAAGGTTTATTTTAAATTTTTCAATAAAATCATTTTTCATTTTAATCACATTTTCATAAATTCAGGAGTCATTGATTTCAGAAGTAATAATATTGAAATATCTATTAGGGGGAAAATAATTGTAACAATTATAATGACTTGTATGGGCTTAATTGAAAGGTTCATGAAGGAGCTTCCGACAATAATCATTGCTTGAAATAATGCGGGGATAATTGCTGAAATAACAATAAAACATAAGGAAAATACAACTATTTTGTCTGAAAATTCTCTCGCTTCTGATTTTTGCCGAGCTAATTGTTCAAGTGCAATTTTTCTAATTATTTCTCCTGGTTGATTTTTTGTCCCGTGTTCATAAATAGAAATTAATTGTGCAATAGTTCGTTTTAAATGTAATGAATTATTTCGATTTACTATTTCAATTAATTCTTCAGCTAGTGAGGAACCAATTTTTTTAGTGTTTCTTATGGCTGTTTTAAATTCTGCTGATAATTCTTTATATTCTCCGTTTGAAAGCCGATGTATTGCTTTATCAAATGGAATTCCTGTATTCAAATCCACGCTTAATTGCATTAATGCAAAAGGTAAATGTTTTTCAATTTTTTTTGCTTTTAAATTTAATTCTGATTTTGGTTTTGAAAGTAAAAAAATAAATCCACTACTGCTTACTACTAAGGAAATAAGTATTCCTTCAATGAGTGAATCAAAAAATAAATTCCATAATAGCCATGTGAAAATAAAAAACAGTACTGAATATTTTGTACACTCTGAAATGTATGTTTTTCCTGTTTTATTTTTTCCGAGTTTTTTTAATTCAGAATTTATTTTTTCACTGTATTTTTCCATAATTATTGATTTCATAAAAAAATTCCTCTTGTGTTTTTCCATTTAATTCCGCTAAAAATTCTTCTCTTTTTTTAAGCTCTTTTTTAATTCCGTTTTTATTTAATCCAAAAGTTATGCTAATTTTTTCATAAATTTTTGTAGTCTTATTTTCGCTTTCAACTCTATTTTTTTTATAATTATATGAAAAAATTTTCTTTGCTTTTATTTTATTTTTTTCAATTACTGGTTCACTTATTTCAATCAATTTTCTTTCTTCGGTTGTAATTCTTCCTGAGTTAGTGCTCCATCTTTTTTGAGTTAAAATTAAATCTAATGCTAATAAATCCATTTCATTTGCGCCAAGATTTTGTAATCGAGCGATACATTCATTTCCTGATTGCGCATGAAATGTCCCATAAGTTCCTTTTCCTTGTCCTGCAAGTAAAGTGTCAATAAATGCCTTGGTTTCTTCCTTGCTTCTTATTTCTCCAACGATTACTCTGTCTGGGCGCATTCTTAAAGTATTTACAATTAAATCTTGCATGTTTATTTCTAAATCTTCTGCGGTTGCAAGTTTAACAAAGTGAAAATGAGGCGGATTTAATTCTGGAGTTTCTTCAATTATAATTATTCGTTCATTTTTTGGAACAAATGAAAGTAAACTATTAAGCAGAGTAGTTTTTCCTGAACCGGTATTTCCACATACAAAAACTGAACAATCGGATTGTATAGCCATCCATAAAAATGCAATTTGTTTTAGGGAAACACTTCCAAGTTTTACTAAGTCAAGGGGAGTGAATGGATTTTTTTTAAATTTTCTTATGGTTATTGCTGGCCCAGAGATAGATGCTGGTTCAATACAAGCATTTAATCTTGAACCGTCTTTTAGTACTGCATTTAATTTTGGTTTTTGTAAAGTTATTCTTCTTCCTATTGTTGCAGCTATTGAATTTATTATATTTCTTACTTGGGCGTTATTTGAAAAATAAAGGTTTGTTGCCAGCCATCCAAATATTGAATCAAACACGAATACCGGTTTTGATTTTCCTAATCCTAAAATTGCTATTTCTTCTAATTCTTCATCTTCGAGGATTTCTGAAAGTATTCCTTCTGGCGAAACAAGTCTTGTTAAAATTTTTTTTAAATATTCTTTTTGGTTTTTTTCAAGTGTAATGGATTTTTCTTTACAAAATTTTTCAAGAAATTCATTTGAATGGATAGTATTTTCTTTAGGGTTTTTGTTTCGGTATTCAGTTAAAATATTTTTTAAAAGTTTTGCTTCTGCTAAACTAAGTTCGGGGATATTTTTTATTAGGTAAAGTTGTTTGTTTTTTAGTTGGATTATTTTTCTTTGTTCTGATTCAGAAATAGTTTTTAATGTCTCTTCATTACTAACATTAAATATTTTCCATCCCAGAGTATTTTCGGTTTCAATCGATTCAAAAACAGTATTCAAACAAATCCCAATAATATTACGTTGATTGTCGTATTTATTGTTTTTGGTTTTTTAGGTTTAAATAGTCTTGAAATAATTACTTTTATTGAATAAAGTAGTACTTTAAAAAAAAGAAAAATGGAGTTTATTTATTATGCGAATTAGTGGTGCATTAATTATTGATTTTCAAAAAAAAGTCAGAGATCGATTACGAAAATCAAGGATATTTCGTCCTTTTATGAAGTTATCTTCGCTTAATCAACGTACTAAAGATAGGCGAATAAGTGCCGGTTCAAAAGGTGTTACATTTACGGTTTCTCCTAGTGTATATGCTGGCATGAATGAACCAAAACCTCGCGTAGTGGGGGT
>CAZHFT010000082.1:0-4088 GCA_964531875.1 uncultured archaeon
TAATCCGATAAGTTATTACTCTAAAAATCCTTCCAAGACTTATGAAAAACTTGTGAACAAAAGAATACTTGCGCTTGAAAAAAACCCGGAAACATTTGATAAAATAATTCACGAAACAGAACAAATAAACGAAAAAGAATACTTAGTAAAAATAACAAATACCCAAACCAAACTCTTTGACAATAAAAACAAAGTAATCGTAAAAGAATCGCGAGAAGCCAAATTTATACTAGAAAAACTGAAAAATTACACAGAAGAACTTGAACCAAAAAAAGAATACGCTTACGCGGTTTATAAATAAGAATTTAATGATAAGTGGACTTTGTTATTTATGCACATCGAAATTGAGTTTTTGTTGATTAGACATGGTAAGTCTGTGGGAAATATTGAGAGGCGAATGCAGGGGCGAGATGATTCTCCTTTGAGCGATGTTGGAGAAAAACAAGCCATGTTGTTGAAAGAGAAACTAAAAAATGTTTGTGTTGATGCGATTTATTATTCACCTTTGAAGAGAACCAAGAGTACTGCGGAAATAATTTTCAAAGACAAGGGAGTCCCTTTAATTTCTGAAAATGGTTTGTTGGAGAGGGATTTTGGAAAGCTTGATGGTTTGACTTTAGAAGAAGTGAAAAAAATTAACCCAAGAGCGGAAGCGATTTATATGGGTGAGCCGGTTGATTTGCCGGGTCTTGGAGTAGAAACTATCCCTGAGTTGAGGGAAAGGAGTTTTGCGTTTATTGAAAAAATTGCCAAGCAAAAAACAGGGAAGAGAATAGCTTTGGTTACGCACATGTTCTGGATAAAAAGTCTGTTGAGTAAGCTCTTAGGTATACCTTATGAGGGAATGAAAAATTATGGGATTTACAATACATCAGTCACAACTTTAAAGGCCAGTTTGATTAATGAAAAAATCAAGTTTACTGTTGTTGGCACGGGTGATGATTCTCATTTAAAGGATTTTATTGTTGTGAGGCACGGGGAAACCGAGTGGAATGCTTTAAATAAAGTTCAGGGGCAGGCTGATAATCCGCTTAATTGCAAAGGAATAAAACAAGCAGAACAATTAGCAATGCAATTGAAAGACAAAAAAATTGACGCGATTTATTGTAGTGATTTGCAGAGATGTGTTAAGGTTGCTAAGGAAATAAACAAGTATCATAATGTAGAGTTAATAGAGAGCTCATTGCTTAGAGAAATGGACGCGGGTCAGTTCCAAGGTTTTACAAAAAAAGAAATTAGCAAAAAATTTTCAAAACTCACGGAAAGAAACGAAAGAAACCCATTTAATTTCAAAAGACCTGAGGGAGAATCATATAGTGAAGTGCAGGAGCGAGTTAAAAAATTCCTCAAAAACCACTGCACAAAAGGCACTTCTCTGATAGTTGCACACCAAGGAGTCAATAGAGTACTGATAGGTTACTTGACAGACATGGATAATGAAAAAATGACAAAAGTAAAAGCACCCCATGACATTATCTATTACATTGATTCAGATAAAAGAAAAGTCAGTTATGTGAAAAACAACAAAACAATGAAAGGTTATCTTAAGAGAGATTAATTCCCAAAAAGCAAAAATATATAAACACCTATAGACATTATAGGTGCATGCCTTTTAGAGATGGAGTAACAACAATACAAATTTCCCCGGGCACAAGGGATAAGCTAAAACAACTTGGCGCCAAAGGCGATACTTACGATGATATAATTCAAAGTCTTCTGAAAAATCAGAAGAAATAATTATTTTTTTTGTCGCTCTAAAGCCCAAACGAAACAATTAAATATAACCTTGCCTACTATAATTACAGCAACCTATTAATACCTATGGAAGACCACTTCTGAATGAATTCGGTTGATTAGTGGGCTCTCCTCTAAACTCCTTTTGGGATTGGATTTGATTTTTGAAAAACTTGTGTTATCTTTGAATGCTTTTTAGGAAGTTTTTTGCTGCTTCTTTGATGTCTTTGTCCTTGTCTCCTTGGAGTTCTAGGAAAACCCCAAGCAGTGGATTTAGTGCTCCTGCGTATTGTTGGTTTTTCACAATTTCTGAGCAGAGTTCAATGGCTTTTAGTACTTCTGATTTTTTCTTCGAATCTAGTTTTTTTTCTATTAACTGTGTCGCACGTAAAAGTAAAACAGTAGTCTCATGAACCCGGTTTATGTTGTCCAGGTGTTCCACTTTCAGGTCTTTAGAAAACAAATAAAGTTCATGCACCACGAAAAATTCTTCCTTTAAATCTTTAATGATTTTTTCAAATTTTGGCAATTCTGGAACCATTCTTCCAAGGGAATCACTCCAATAGTTTCTAGCTTCGTTTAAGCGTGATTCATCAAACATTAACTCAGGTTCGAATGGAATGTTGTTGCGTTCACATTTTTCACTTACTAATCTCATTATTTTTGGTGTTTCCATGAGGATTTTGCGTTTGAATTCTCTGTTTGTCATGAGCATCCATACATCGTAGTAGTCCCTGGTTTTTCCCCTTTGTAGTATAGCTCTGGTTTTTTCTGCGACAACCTCATAAATGCTGTAACAGTGAATCTTGAAGTCGCTTATTTCCTTGTAAGTTTGGCCTTTCAATGACAGGTGTTCGGATGCGTAAATTACATGTTCTTTTAATGATACGTCAAGTTTTATTTCTCCTGGATGAGCTAGCGGTCCAATGTAACGTATTTTGACTGACATGTACCCTTGGTTGGATTGTTGTTCATAATTTTTTACGCTTAGTTCTGGAGAACCTTCTTTTTTTATTTGTTCAAAAGATTTTTTGAGTTCGCTTATAAGTGTTTCAAGTGAAAGTTGTTTGTTTTTGTAAATAGAAAAATCAAGGTCTTCTGATAATCTGTAATTTTCTGCGTAAATTTTGCTTATGCATGTGCCGCCCTTGAACACCATGGCTTCGGATAGTAGTTGGTTTGTGTAAATTGCTTTTAGCACCCATGTGAGTGCGTAATCCTTTTCCATGAACGCAAGGTCTTTCATTCTCTTTTTTGAAGCAATTCTTTGCAGTTCTTGTTTTGTTATCATGCCAACGTCCGCTCCTTAGAAAAATTTTTGTTGATTATCAAATTCCAGTTTGCATTATATTTTCCTTCCGTGGTTTTTCCTGGGTAAAGAGGCGAATATCCTTTTGTGATTTTTTTGTGGATTGATTTAATTAGTTCTTTTGGAACATGAATGTCCATTTCTTCAAGCAGAAAACCCATTCTTTTGAAAATCGCACCGTTATCCATTTTTTTGGCATACTCAATTGCCTTGTCCCAGTCAATTTTTGCGTTAACCATTGCTTTTGCAACTTCGTTTATTCCTCCGCCATATTCTGGATGGTCAAGGCAATCTACAATTGTTTTTTCTGGGGAAGAAACAATTACGTTGTGTCCGCGTATGTTCGTTTCTTCGAATCCAAAAAATTTTTTCTCAGATAATGATACAAATTCGTAATTCATTCCAAGGATTTTTTTGTCTTTTAATCTATTTGGCGAGGCAATTATAACTGTTGTTGGTACTTGTTCTGTCCAACCATAATAATTGAGCATTGAAATGTAACCAATGTAATATTTTTTTGCGAGTTTTGAAGCGATGTAAAAAGAATCTTCTGACCATTTGGGTTTGCTTCCAGCTGCGAGTTCTAGGATTAGGTATGTTCCTTTATTGAGGCGTTCTAACCATTTTTTCTTTGTCAACTTGCTGACAAGTTTGTTTGCCTTTTCTTTGGAGCCGATGATTTTTACAACTTCATTAACAGTAAAAATGTTCTTTCCTTCACCAGCCAAATCTGACAGTATTTTGGATTCGATTGAACCCAAACCCAGTCTAATAGTTTCTGTATCCATAATATCACTTTATAGTATATTCATTACTATAACTATACATGCACAAATCCTTTAATATAGTTATCATGCCATAAATAGTTTAAAAAGGTATTTTTGATACTCAAACTATACTCTTAATGCTAAACTTGGTAGTAATAGGTGTGCAGTCTATTGTGCCCACAATCTTAAGATTAAACGATTTTTTATATTCTTTACTGAATTCAAAAAACCAAAAATATATAAACACCTATGTGCATTATAGGTGCATGCCTTTTAGA
>CAZHFT010000083.1:0-4088 GCA_964531875.1 uncultured archaeon
ATCTGAAAAATCATCTAGGTTATATATACGCTGATCTTGTAAATGATTTTTTAAGTGTTCAATACGTTCTTTCATGCTTTTGAATTTTCCGTGCTCATCATCATAACGCACTTTTCTTGTTTGTCCACTTTTTAATTGTCCTGGTCTTTTCTTTTCTGTTGTGATTTCCCATGCCTCTCTCCACTCTTTTCTAATATTTTTTATTTCAGTTGCACTTTTTCCACCATAAGCCACACATCCTCCGCCTTGTTTTTTTTCGTATTCGCTCAGTATCCCATTAAGATGTATGTAATAACTTCGGTTTATTTCCTCTTTGAAATTTTCAGGTTCGACAGCGATTTTGAAATCATAATCATTTAGAGCTTTTTCTATTCGATTTAAATCTGCTCTGTGTTCAACACCAATTTTTTTTATTAACCCTTCTTTTCCATAAGCTTCTATTGGTTCAAAATAACAATTAACAAAAAAATCAAGGTAGTTTTCTTTAGATTGAATTTTATTTATTAGATTGAAAAGCCTTCTGTTGAAACCCATTTGAGTATTTTTTATTTTGTATTTTTTAATAATTAGATAAATTTGATTTTCTGATTTTAATATTTGCGGAACTCCTTCAGCGCCTACTAATAGCCTTCTTTGGATTGTATCTTGTCCTTGTTTGATTTTGTTTTCATCTACTTTTTCTAAGTGTGTTCCTATAAGAATATTTTTTTTTCTCCACAATAGTATTTTTTTGATATGAATCTTTTCTAACTTTTTTCTTTTATCAATCAAACTATCACCTTTATTTTTTTAATATTAATATAATAAATAGATATAAAAACAATTATAAACGTATTTATTTTATGAAAAAAGAAAATTCTTCAAAAAGAACCCTAATCTGTCAGAAATGCAGGTTTATTTGGCATCCGAGAGTAGAAGACCCAAAGGCATGTCCAAGGTGTCATGCTGATTGGAGAGTGCCATATAAGATTGGAGCTGGATTAAAAAAATACTGGATGAATGAAGCGCCTGTAAAAGAGGCGTCCAAATGACTCCTAACGAAGAATTGGATTATTTGCAGGGCGTGAAAAATTCTCCATTTGATTATTTGATTGACCAAACAAAATTAGTGCTCGAAGAAGAATTAAAACTACTTGAAACTGGCAATAATAAATTGGCACTAATTTCATTGAGGAATCAAAAAATGAAAGACGTAGAAAAGCTAAACGCTAAAATTGAGGCTCTTGAGGTGAAGCAATAACTTTGAAGAAAATCGTTGCATCGTATTTTTTGATTTTAATTGCATTTGCTCTCGCTTCAGTGAGGGTTGAATATCTTTTGGTTTTAATTTTTGGTTTTTGTGCCGGTTGGCACTTTAGAAATTTGGATAAATAGTTTACATTTATTGTCGTTTTGGCAGAGTAGAAAAAATAAGGAGTTGAAGGAAAAATGAACGGAGTTGAAGGAAAATGGAGAAACAAGAATTAGAACTTTTTTTAAATAAACGAATAAAACTAACTAAAAAAAACAGTGGTGGAACCGTTAGATATTTCACTGGGTTTATTCAGCAATTAAATATTAATTCACTACTTTTGAAAGACAAGTTTGGGTGCATGGTGCTTCTTGCTTATGAAACAATTGAGCATATTGAAACATTAAAAGAAGGCGATTTCTGATGGAAGACGTTTTTACTGCGAGGGAACTTGCTACAGATAATTTGAATGCAATAAATGAAGCACAGAGAAAGGTACAGAGTAAGCATGATAATATTTTTGCTGATGTAGAATTAAAAACAACCACAATGAAGGAGTTGATTTATTCAGACCTCA
The DNA here is from genome assembly GCA_964531875.1 of uncultured archaeon. Taxonomy (GTDB): domain Archaea; phylum Iainarchaeota; class Iainarchaeia; order Iainarchaeales; family Iainarchaeaceae; genus UBA493. Next base: position 1,809 of record CAZHFT010000083.1, read on the forward strand.
AAGAACCCGAAGCTATTGTAGAGAACTTGATTCATAAAAGTTCAAGCACAGTAATCGGTGGCAATGTGGGTGTTGGAAAAACACTTTTTGCCATTGTCAATAGTCTGCATATTTCTGCAGGAAGGGATTTTCTCGGCAAAAAGACATTGAAAAGCAAAGTTTTGTATATTGATGAGGAAAATTATGCAGGGGAAATAAAGCGTAGAGTACGGCTCCTAAAACAAGGAGAATATTTTTCTGACGAAGACCTGAACAATATTCACTACTCAAACTATTCGGGAGTCGTAATTAATACTGTTTGGAAAACAGCGATTTATGACAAAATAGTTGAAACAGATGCAAAAGTAGTTGTTTTTGATAGCCTTGTGAGGTTCTTCAGCGGTAAGGAGAATGAGTCAATGGATACAAGGCAAATCTTTGATTTCATAAAAAAGATTTCCAAAGAGTTGGGGACTGCGTTCATTATCCTGCACCACGTCAGAAAGACCAAAGGTCGGGTGACCATTAACGATTTGAGGGGTTCTGGAGAAATAGTTGCAGGCGCGTCAAGTGTTTTGTTGCTGAATAAGGAAAGTGACGGAAGCATCACCCTGAAACAAGAAAAGAACCGATTCGGCAAGGAAGACCGAGATGTGCTGAAATTTAGGATTGAAGGGTCTGATTTGGAGAATTATTTGAAACTTAGCTTTTTAGGAACGACAACAAGCCAAAAAGCCAAGAAACTACTGCACGAAGTGTTGCAAGGCGAAATACTGTTAAAATTAGAAGACGAAGGCAAAAAAGAGTTTACAACTGATTGGGTAGCTAAGAATTTTGAGACATATTCGGACAGCACAAGGGCAACTGCTTTACGCAATTGGAAAGAGAATCCAACAGGTGAAGTGGAGGAGGTTACCAAAGGAAATTACAAAATTCGCTGAACTTTACAACTTTTATTTCCCTAAGGAATAAAAGTAAAAAAGTTGGCATCGCTTGGAGTGTATTCCCCCACGCTAAAGCGTGTGGGGGTGATACAACACTCCTAAGCGAGTTTTTGCCTTTTAACTTTGAAAACTTTATTTAAAGTTAAAAAAGTTGTAAAGTTGAACCAAAACAGAATTAGCGAACACAATTTCTAACACGAAAAAGGGGTTTGCCTACCAAAGAAAGAACAAAAATATTTTACACTTACAAGGTTGTAAGAAAAAATTGGAGGGATAAAACAATGGATAAAAAAGAGCAAATTGAAAAAGAATTGAGAGAAGATTTTGAAAAAAATCTTGAAGAAGAAGTAGAAAAAGAAACACAAAAAAGATGGGAATTCTTTCAAGTAATACAAAAAATTGAAGATGAAGTAAGAGAAGAAATGGAAACAGAATTTGAGGAATCGCTAGAAGAGAAAATTGATGAAGAACTAGAAAAAAGGAGGAACTAAAATGAGCATAAAAAATGTCAATGCTATCTACAAGTGTCTTTCATGCGGAAAGTCTGTTGATAGCATTAATTCAAAGAATTTATGTAAGAAGTGTAGAGGAAAGGAAGTAGTTGAGGAAAAAGTAGAGCAACCTTCTGATTTGTCCGAGAAGGTTTGGGTTGAGAAGTGCGGGACAAGGTCTTGGAGTGCACCGAACCTAAATCTTTTTTGGGTTAAGGAATCAGATAAGCATTTGGTATTACGACGAAATTTACGGGATTACGATATTAAATCAGGCATAAAGCGAAAACAAATTAGGATTGTTGAAGAAGAACCGATTGAGCCGGTCGTTTCCAACGAGACAATAGAGAAAGTTAAGGAACAAGATAGTGAATGGTGATTAAAGTGAATGCTAAGAAGAGAGTGTTGTTAGAAGTTTTTAGAAGAAATCAAGGGGAGTTTCTGAATGCTAATGATATTTTTCGAGAAGCTGAAAAAATAACTGGGCAACACAATCTCCCGTTCAAAAACAATCGTTCTCTTGTTCGTTGTTTATGCAAGTTTCATTATACAAAAAAGCCACCTAAGAAAACAAATGAAGCGACAAAATATTATTGCCCTTCTATAAAAGAACTGAACAAATTAGGCATTAAAACCAACTGAATTTAGTCAATTGGATAAAAAATTGTTTTGCTTTTCCAAGTAGAATAAAAAAGCAAACTGAAGCCAGCAATAACCAAGATTGAAACTAAAATAGCATAGTTCCTTAGTACTATAAGATGTTCTGGATTTCCTAACATTGCATTCATATAACCAGTCAGGAATGCAGAAATTACAAAAATAACAAAGAAGACGAAGCCAAAGATTGCTGAAAGGAATAGAGATAG
>CAZHFT010000084.1:0-4075 GCA_964531875.1 uncultured archaeon
TCTTTCATTGCTTTCGTATGGCATTGCTTTTTCTATTGAGTTTTTTCCAGGGGGAAATTATTCCCTTTGGTTTTGGGTTGCGTTTATTATTGTTAGAGGATTAACTGCGCATGTGTATAGTTATTTATTCGTGCTTAACCCTATTTTTTATTTAAATTATTCTGGGTCAAAAAAATGAATCGTTTTTGTATTAAATGTGGCGAAGAAACAAATGACTTAATTAAAAGTTTGTGTACTTCTTGTTTTCAAAAATCAAATTCTGTTTTAACTTTACCTAAAAGAATAAGCATTGATTTTGATAAGCGAACTGGAAAAATTATGTTAGGTAGAGATTGGTTAGAAACTAATCAAGAGAATGTTGAATTAGTCATTAGTCAATTGCTTGAAAAGGATGCAGAAATTAAAGGATTAAAACTTTCAGGAATTAGAGTAGATTTTGCCAATACCAATTTTTTCGAAATAAAATCAGTTAAAACCACGGTTTCGTTTGATGTTGTAGTTGAAGGAGTTAAGGTTCCATATTCTATTGAAACTTTAATTGTTTTTCATAAGTCTATTTCTGATGCGTCAATGAAAATCGCGTCTAATTATCACGAAGCAATTATTCAAGTTCGTTTTACTGAAAAAGTTTCTCCTGAAAAAGAAAACTTAATGCTTAATGATGTTTTAACAAGTTTAAAAATAATGAAAAAGAACAATGAGTTAGCTGAAGCCGTTGATGTTATAAAAGAAAGAGGCGGTTATGACGTTCTTATTGGTTCTAATAAAGCCGCGAAGACTCTTGCAAGAACTGTTTCTAAAAAGCATTCTGCTGAAATGACTTATTCTAATACTCTACTTGGTCAAGATAGACATGGAAAAACAACTTATCGGCATAGTTATTGTATTAGATTTTAAGCTTCGTAAGATTCAAGTGCTTTTTTAATTTCACTTATTGGTTTTGTTGTTATTAGTAATGGAATTTTTTCCGATTCCGCAATTTTTTGTGCAATAGGATCAACTTTTGTTATTCCGTGTAAAACTACTATTGATGGTTTCATGTCTGTTGAAAAGCGACCAATTTTTACTGCAATCATTGGACTTCTTCCTGAACCAACCTGTTGAAAAACAAGTGCGCGTTCTGGAGTTTTTCCATACATTTTTATATACTCATGGACTGAAACATCAAGAATTACTTTTAATGAATCAATAAAACTGTAACCATAAATTTGTGTTTCTTTTAATTTGCTTGGGTTAGCTACACAATCAGCATCAATTAATTCTTTGAATTTTTTTCCATTAATGGCTTTTGAAAATTCTGCAATATCAAACACTTCTGTTTGTGGAGAAAAATTTTGTTCTAATTGTTTTTTTATTTTTGAACCTCTTTTTTCATCTATTTTAATTAAACTTTCAACAAGTCTTGCGACAACTCCTATTCCCGGACTTTTTCTTCTTCCACCTTCATAATCAGAAATTGTTGAAGATGAAACTTTTAAAACTTCAGCTAAGTCAGTTTGACTTACTCCAAACATTTCTCTCCATTTTTTCATGCTGGAACCAGGGTCTTTTGAAAGAGCTATTTCCCCAGCAATAGTTGTTGATAATTGATCCATGTATTCAATAGAGTTAACCCAATTAAAAACATTTCGTCAATTGCCCCTTTTTTGAATTGGGGAATGACGAAGTAAGTTTTATTAAGTTGTTTTTTCATTCTTTTAGTAATGTTTTCTATTGATAAGTTTAGTGTAGCAATGCTTTTTCTTGGAATGGGTATTGGTAACTTTATCCCTGCTTTGCCTGCGCCAGTAGATTTTCTTAATCCTTTTTTAGGACTTGTTTTTTTAGTAATTGGAGTAGCTTTTCTTATTTTAAGATAAGTTCAATTAAAAAAAAAGAAAGGGGTTAAAACCCCAAATTTAGGGTTTTAAAGTGTTTTTAATCCGAAGTCTCTATCTTTTCTTTCAATTGATTCTGCTTCTGATTTATGTATGTAGGGAGAGTTTACTCCTGTAAAAATAGCTATTACTTCTATTTTGTCTGAAAAATTATTATCTACTCTTGCGCCCCAAATTACTTGTGCAGTTGAATCAATTTTTTGAGTTAATAATTCTCCAACTTCATTTGCTTCTCCAAGTGTTAATTCTGGCCCTCCAGTAATATGTATTAGTACTCCTGAAGCTCCAGCAATATCAACATCTAAAAGAGTATTATTCATTGTGTCTTCTACAACATCTTGAACTTTATTAACTGATTTTGATTCGCCTACTGCAATTAATGATACTCCTTTTCCAGTCATTACACTTCTAATGTCTGCAAAGTCTAGATTAATTAAAGATGGTTGAGTAATTGTTTCAGTTATTCCTCTTACGGTTCTTGCAATAACTTCATCAGCTACTTTGAAAGCATCTTGTATTGGTAAGTTTGGAACCAATTCAACTAATCTATTATTATCAATTACAACTACTGTGTCTGAGTGTTTACTTAAGTTTCGTATTCCTTTTTCTGCTGCAATAAATCTTGATCTTTCAAGTGCAAAGGGATAAGTTACTATTGAAACAACTATTGCGCCTTGATTTTTTGCTAATTCAGCTATTATTGGTGCCGAACCTGTTCCTGTTCCGCCTCCCATTCCTGCTGAAACAAATAACATGTCTACATTGTCTATTAATTGAACTAAATCATTTTTGCTTACTTCTGCTGCTTTAGCTCCAACTTCAGGGTAACCACCAGCTCCTAAACCACGAGTTACACTTTTTCCAATTAATACTTTAGTAATATCATCTTGAATTAAGGCAAGGTGTTGTTTGTCAGTATTAACTGCTGCCAAATTTGCTCCTTGAATATTCATTTTACTTAATCTGTTTACTGCATTACAACCTGCTCCTCCACACCCAATAACCATTATTTTTGGTGCTGAGAATTCTTCAATTCTGTTTCCTTCTGTTTTTACTTCAGCATTAATAGCTGAGCTCACTAAACTTCTCATTAATTTCACCCCTTCCCTAAAAATAGTATTTTATTACTAATTTTTGGTTATGCTTTATTAAATAACCCTTAACTGCTTATTAATTATTATGCCAAAATCGTTATGTATATAGTGGTTTTGAGGGTGTTTGAAGTAATCCCTTTTCTTTTTCGTGAAAAAAAACATTGCATAATTGAAAATTCTGCGATGCCTCTCAGAATCTTTGATTCTGGAGGGAAGTGATGTCAAAAGAAAAAGCTATTATTTTTATTTTAACGAACCGGGTGAGATTCGAACTCACGACCCCTTTCTTAGGAGGAAAGTGCTCTATCCAAGCTGAGCTACCGGCCCATTAAAAATAATTGAGTGGCTTAAATATTAAAAAGCAGTTGTTATTGATTTAAAGCAAAATAATAAGTACTATTCCAGAAACCAGAGGTATCGTGTAATTATCGTTTATTGGAATGTATTCTGCCAGCATTGCGAATATTGCTGTTGCTAATGCTATTTCTAAATTGAAAAAGAATGATAATGCAATTGTTGCAGCGATTATTCCTGCTACTGTACCCTCCATTGTTTTTCCATCAAACGTTTTTCTCTTGCCTATTGCTTTTCCAAGTATTGTTGAAAATCCATCTCCAAAAGTTAATGTAAGTATTGCGCCTAAAAGAATTAATTTGTCAAATGAGTAAAATAGTATTGCTGAAAGTATTATCCCAAGAGTAAAGCTTAGTGCTGCTCTTCCAGGGATATGTGTTTCTTTTGTTCTTTCAACTTTTTCAATTATGTCTTTTATGAATGGCACCGGGGTTAAGTATGCGTGAGTGTAGGAAATAAATGAGCCAGTTGCAAAAATAACTAAAAGTAAAATAAAACTTAATTCTTGTGGAAGAAAAAATACTATTGAAGCGTATAAAAGTCCAAGTAAAATATGTATTAGTTGTCTTTTTTTTTCAGTTTTCATTTTTATTTTCCTCGTCTAATACGCAGTTCTGTTTCCTTTAGTAATTGTTTGTTTTTGTACTTTTTAAGTTTTTTTGTTAAGCTTTTTCATGTTTGTTTTATATTTATTTATCAAATCCCCAACAGAGATATTGCAGATCGTCAGATGAAAATTTACCACGCCGA
>CAZHFT010000085.1:0-4002 GCA_964531875.1 uncultured archaeon
CCAAAAGAAGAATCCACTTTAACTACGGCATTACTTCCAGAATCAGTGTAAGTTTTTACTGGTTCAGAATCATTATTTATTGTAATCAATTCTTCAGGATTATTATTTTCAAAAGTTGAACCATACCTTTGTCTATTGAAACTCCCATTTTTCAATCCTACAAGTCCATCAAAAGGAACAGAATAAAAAATCGAATTAGGGTTTGGTTCACTTAATAATTCAACTTGAATTTCAATAAAAACATTAGGTTCGCCATTGCTTTTAAAAAATAAGAAAGAATCATCATCACTAACAATGCTAATTAATACTTTGTAAAGTCCAGCACTAGAAAGGTTTTCAGAATCAAAGAAACGATTAGTAAAAGAAACTCGTCCAGTTTCAAAAAGTCTAGCTAAACCATATTCATTTCCTTCCGAATCAAGTCCCGAACCATAAAACCAATCAGGCGTATCAAAGAATCTTTCATCAGAATAATGTTTTGCAAAATCTTTGAAAAATTCCTTTGAAAAAGAATCCTTCATAAGTAAAGCATTGAAACCAATTGTCTTTTCAAAATCAGAAGAACTGCTAATTGTAGAAGTGGAAGAAAAATCATTTCCCTCAATAAATTGCATTATTGCTGGGCGAGATTCTAAGTACCCTCCGGAAGTAGTTATGTAGCATTCTTCTGGGGGGTAATCTTCTGAATTCACATTTAAATCTGAATTAAGTTCATCAATTTCTTCTGTTAATGGATTTTCTGGGCAATTCAAAACTGAATTTCCCTCAAAAAAAGTCATTAAATTATTCATTCTTTTGCTAAGCATAATTCCGAATTGTGTTGCATCGCAATAGATTCCTTCTTCTCCTTCAAGACAACTATCTTTAGTAATTCCTTGTTCTGAAAAACTCCAATCAAGTTTTATTCTTGGTAAGGCTCCTTTTCCAGTTCTGCCTATTTTATTGCCTGAAATACAGGAAACCGTGTCAAAACTAAGTTCTGGGATGGTTTCTTTGACTTCTGAGGTCTTAAATTTAAGGTGAATTCTTTGATTTAGCTGTTGTATTTCTTTATCTGGCACCTTAAAAGGTCCGAAATTATCGTTTCCTCGTTCTATTTCTGTAGGGTTTGCGTGAATATGCTGAGTTGTCTTAAACTCCCCTACCCCATAAACTGGCCTTTCTTCTTCTATTCCTAAATTTGTGGCAATTACCCCTATTTTTTGTGTTTCATAATTACCAATTATTTTTGCAGAGTCTTTATCATACTCTAAAATAATATATTCATTATCAAGGTCTATTCCTTTTGCATCTGTAAGCATATTAATTATATAATCAGGTAATAATTGGCTGTGTCTTTGTAAGCACGGGTCTTCTTCTTCTCCGAATAAGTTTCCGCTAAGCCCACCTAACAAAAATCCGCCTGCGGTATTTCCTAAAAATGGAAGTAATGCACTATTTCCTCCTCCTTTGGGTACAGCTTTTGCTTTTTCTAAAACCGAATCCATGTTATCAAATGATTCGTCAATTGATTGGTTTGCATTTTCAATGCTTGTATTAAGCGCAGTATTATCTTCAAGCGCGCCTGTAAATTGTTTTGAAGAATATTCTTCAAGTTCTGCAACACTAACTTGTAAATCAGCTGATGCAGTTTCCAGTTTTGCTGTACAAGTAAAACATTGTGCGGGATTTACTGTGCATGAACCAGCTACTGATGCAGTTGCTGATTGATAATTTGTTGCTGCAGTTGCAAGTTCTGCTGCAAGTTCAGGTAATTCCTTATTAGCAAAATCAAGTTTTTCTGTTCTGCTCTCTGTTGCTTCTGTTGTGTTAAGTGGTGGTTCATCTACATTTACTCCTGTCGCCGAAACTCCTCCTGCAAGAACAGTTTCAATTTCTCCCCCAAGGTCAAAATTAGCCCCGATTTCTGTTCTGATTTCTTCACATTTTGTTTTTGCTTTTGTAAGACTTGTTCGTGCAGCGGTTGTTCCTGCTGAACCTCCTGTTCCTGCACATGCACTTGAAGCAATTGCTGAGGTGTTAGCACTTTGGCTTATTTTTGTACATAGTGTTTCAATATCTCCTTTTGCAAGTTTATCTGCTTTGTTTGATTTTTTTGATGCTTCTTTTGCTGAGTCAAGAGCTTCTGATGCATTTGTTGCTTCTTGTGTTGCTGCTGTTTTTGATGCGGATAAAAGTGGTTTTAAATTTTGTAATGCTCCTGCAAGTCCGCCTATTCCTGCTCTTTGCCAATCAAACCATTCGTCTTCATTTTCTGTTGCTGTTCCCCAATCACAAATACTTGCATCAACCATTATTTGTTCTGTAAAAAATTTGTTTGTAAGTTCTGCTGAATCTTTTGCATCTACTTCTTTTATTGCAAATTCGTATTTGGTTAAATCAAATGCATCGTCTGGAGTTGGTTTTGCAAGTACATCAATTAATCCAATTTCTCTGTAATTGCTTCCGAGAGTTTTTACAAAAACAGTTACTCCGTAGAGCCCTGGAATTTCTTCTCTTGAAACGCTTATTGTTTGTGTTGAAGAATTTGGAGTTAATTTGAATTGTTCTGGTTTAACAATTACTCCTCCTTCTGTTCCTCCTGTACATCCATCATCATCTTTGCATAACCATACTGAAATTTCTGTGTTTCCACAATTACTTGAATCAATTTCAATTGTTCCTTCATTAGCAGTTGGTTCTAAAATAACTCCTACTTCAGGGTCAGGAGTATACTGCATACATTCTGCTAAATTAATAATACTAATTTCCGAATCAATTGAATTACTTGAACCCACGAGTTGTTCGCCTGTAGTAGTTAATTGTGCTGCGTCAATCATAACTTCAAATTCAGCAGTTTTTCCTACAGTTCCTCCTTTTGGAGTAAAAGTTAATAATGCAAGAAATTCTTGTTCGCCAGAAATTGTACTAAATAATTCTGAATAAAATCCTTCTGTTAAAACATCATTTGCTTCTTGTCCTGATTCAGGGTCTTGAACATTAATTTCAACATTTCCAAATTTGTTACTATTCCATTTTATTTTTGCTTTAAGATTTCTAAGATTTAAGGCTAGCCCTTTTTTACTTAAACAATTGTTTCTAATTGAAAATTCTACTTCTGCTTTTCCTCCGATTGTAGAATCTTTCCAGTCTTTTAATGAAACTGAAATACATCCTTCTTCTTGGGGCATTTCTGCAAGACTAATAGTAGAAGTAAATGGCATTTCTATTGGCCAAAAAATACTTTCTTCATAATTAGCAACTTCTAAAAGTAAATTTCCTTTAATTTTTTTTATTTCATTAATCAATCTTGCATCTTCACTTATTGCAGAAATTAAACTAAGTTGGATGGGTTCTTCATAATTAAGATTAACTTTGTTCAAATATTGATTTAACCAATTATTCATTTTTGATTCGTCTAATAAGCCTAAAAAACTTCCGCTAAAATTTAGTTTTGTTAAGTGTAAATTTATTGGAACAAGATTAGTAATACTAAGAAATAATTTTTCTTCTTCATTATTTGTTAAATCTAATTCGGAAGAAAGTTCTTTTGGGTCAAATAAAAGAATTTCGCTTGTGGTTTTTAATTTAATTGTTTTTGCAGAATACCCTTCTTTTTCTACTCTTATTTTTATTCTTGTATTTGGTGGAGATGCAGGAATATTAATCAGTGCTTCTCCTGCGCCATTAGTTGTTGAAAAAATAGTTATTTTTTGTCTATCTGGAGTTGTTCTTTCTACTCTAACAAGTGCGCCTTCAACTTCTAAAAATTCATCTTCTTCAACAAATAATTTAACATTAACATTCAAATCAAAATCAGTAAACGCAGGTACTATTTCAGGTAAAACCTCTACTTCAATATCTTTTTGTTTTACAACATTAATGTTTATGAATTTTTCAAAAACAATTTGATTATCTGAAACAATTTGTACTTGAATTGAACTTTGCCCAAGTTCTTCTGGTCTTAACGAAAGTTTAGCATTAATGTTTTTGTTTTGCCGTAGGTCCCCAAGTAAAATAGGT
>CAZHFT010000086.1:0-3961 GCA_964531875.1 uncultured archaeon
CACCAGTAAGAGTTGAATATTCAACAATTACTTTTGGAGAATACTTTTTGTTTCCATATGCAAGAGCATCTGCTAAAACAAGTCTTCCTTCAGCATCAGTATTTAGAACTTCTACTGTTTGACCAGAATAAGCTTTTACAATATCCCCTGGCCTTTGTGCATTAGACCCCACAAGATTTTCAGCACAAGCTAAAATAACAGTAATATTTTTTTTCATTTTTAATTCAGAACTTGCTTTAATTATTCCAAGAACAGTTGCTGCTCCAGCCATATCCATACGCATTTCTTTCATACTTCCATTAGTTTTAATATCAAGTCCACCAGAATCAAAAGTTATTCCTTTTCCAACAAATAAAACATGCTCCTCTTTTGAATTTGTTCCAGTGTATTCAAGAATAATTAATCTTGGAGAAACCTTTGAAGCTTGTCCTACTGCACTAATAAGATTTAATCCTTTTTTTTCAAGTTCTTTACCTTTAATTACTTTAATTTTTAATCGGTGCTTTTTTGAAATTTTTCTTGCAGTTTTTTCAAGAAAATCAGGATTAACAATTGAGCTATTCTCTGAAACAAGAGTTCTTACTTCACAAACGTTTTCACAAATAATAATTATTTCATTTAATTTTTTTGAGAATTTTTTTGAATCAGAAGAAAAACAAAGTTGTTTTAATTCAAAATTTTTATTATCTTTTGATTTGTATTTATCAAAAGAATAATTTCCAAGTAATGCTCCTTCAAGTAATGCAACACAAATTTTTTCATTTAATTTTTCAGTAAAAAAATTTACTCCCCCTATTTCATAACTAGCCGCGGTTTTTGCGACAATTGAACCTGCGCGTCTATAATAATCCAAATTACATTCTTCTTTTTTTCCAAGGCCTACAACTAAGGTACTTTTTTCAGAAAGAAAATGGATTTGAAGTTTTTTTCCTTTAAATGTTTTAGGTAAATTTGAAGGAAAATTTTCACCTTCAAAAACAAGAGTTAGATTAAGAAAATCTTTTTTTGGGTCAGAGAAAATAAGTTTAGTTTGCATTAATTAATTAGTTAAAAAAAGAGTTTTAAATTGTTCTATTGAAAAAGTCACAGTTTTTCTACTTTTTTAATGATTTGTAAAAGAGTTTCTCTTAGTTTTTTTATCGATTCTTCTTTTAACAAGAAAGTTTTTTCGTCCATATAGACTTTTTTGTTTATTTCTACTTCAATTGCCTGAATCCCTTGAATTTTAGAACAATAATTAATGATTTTTGCTCTTTTTCCCGCATAAGGGCGGTTTCTTTTCACTTTGTACCCTGCATTTTTGAATTCGTTTTCAAATAACAAAATTACTTCTTCTGAAGCGGTTCCCTCTCCAGTAGCAAGACAAATTTCTGGTCGTTCTTCGCCATTATCTCCTGCAGATTCATTTCCAGTAGAATCCATTGAATGCCCATCAATTACAAGTAAAGGTTTTCTTTTATCCAAAAAGGAATCTAATTTTTCATAAAAAGAATCATAAAATTCTTTTAATCTTTCTTCCGCATCGATTTCGGTAATTTCTTTTTTTAGAACTTTTTCACCAGTCCAAGCGTGAGTAATTATTACTCCTTGCCCTTCACTAAAATTATTTCTTTCACGATTTAAATCAACTACAAATCTTGAAGCAGTTGCTTTAATGCATGAAATTTCTTTAAATTCAAAAATTTTATCGGTAGCATAATCAATATTTGCATCCATTATTTTAGTAGAAATTAAATAAGAATCAGAATATTTTTTTGGGATAAAATTAGAGGAATGAGGAATAGTAATTAATATATTCATTCTTTTTCACTTTTTATTTCTTTTATTTTTCCATTTTTAATTTTTTCTACTTCCCCTTCTAATTTTTTTTCTTTATTTAATTTTGCTTTTTCAAGTAAAAAGGTTAATATTTTATCCGCAATTTTATTTCCAAAATATCCTTTAATCATTCCAGGAGTAAAATTTATTTCAACAAGTTTTGGACCATCTTTTGTTTTTAAAAAATCAACACTGCAAATATCTGCTCCTAAAATTTCAGCTGCACTTAAAGCCATTTGATCAATGTCTTCTCCAAGTTCAACAAACTCGGCACATCCCCCTGTAGAAACATTTGCACGCCATTCTCCTTCAACTCCTTTTCGCCTAATTCCAATTACCTCTTTTCCAATTACAAGTGCACGATAATCTGTTGATTCAGCAGGCAAAAATTCTTGAGTTGAAATAAATTCATCAAAAACTCTTATTGTTTCAAGAATTGGTTTAAATTCTTCCTCAGAATTAATTAACATTACTCCTTTTCCCCCAAATCCACTTAACAGTTTTACTACTGCAGGAAACCCAGTACGTTTAACTATTCTTGTTGCTACTTCAGGGGTAATAGTAATTGATGAATCAGGAACAGGTATTCCAATTGCGCCGGCAAGTTTTACAGTATAAAATTTGTGACTACAAACCTGAAAGGCTTCAGCAGTACTTTGAACATAAACTCCTGAATTTTCAAGAATTTCAAGAACCATTTCAGCAAGAACAAAATCTTCTCCAAAAGCTCTAATCCAAACAACATCAAATTCAGAAAGATCTCTATTTTTGTAATAAATAGTTGTTTTTCCATTACGGCAAGTAACTCGAATTTTTTTAAGTGGAACAAAAAGCAACGAATCAAATTTTTTTTGTGCTTCTTCAATGATAAGAGGTTTAACATCGTTTCCTGAGTTCCCACTAAGAATACAAATTTTCATTAATTCTTACCTCTTATTTTTTCTTCATAAAATGCAGCAACTTTAGAATACATATTTTCACTAAGAGCAGTGTTAAATAATTCAAAATCGATTCTGTTTCTTACTCCAATTACTTTTCCATTAATCATTTTTACTACGCCAATATCCATTCCACAAATCTTCGCTGCTTTAATCGCCATTTCAGCATCAACATCAGAAAGTTTTGTAGAAATTGGTTTTTTTGAATGGGCAAGTTCTTTTTCAACCCATTTTCTTTTAATCGTAAAAACCGAGTCTCCAATAACAAGACTTTGATCAACATCCCCTTCAAGATATTCTTGAATTGTTATTGCATCCACATTAACAGAAATACTTTGAATAAAAGATTTAAGTGAACGTTCAGATTCAATAAGAACCGAATTGGTTTTTTTCAAACCTAAAAAAGTTTTCACAATTAAAGGATAAGAAATATCTTTAATAGTCGCATCGATTGATTCTTTATCCGCAAGAATATCTGTTTTTGAAATTGAAACATTTTTTGAATTAAGATTAGCATAAAGAAAAGGTTTGTTGGATAAAATGTAATAGGAATTTGGTTTAAGTTGGCAATATGTTCCAGCATCAACAAGTTCACTTAAAAATGGTTCTGCAAAAAGAGTAAACTCAACAGGCAAACTAAGAAAAACTGAAGAATATTCTGAAAATTCTTTTTTTTCAAAAAAAACACTTGAAGTATTTTTTTCAACAATTATTCCTATATCTCCAACTTCAATAAATTCAGCAGATAATTTTTTTTCTTCAAATGCTTTTAGTAACTTTTCGACATACGCTTCTTTTTTTTCTGCAATTAACGCTACATCAACCATGTGAAATCAATTCATCTTTTTGTTTAATTTAGGTTTATTCTTTTTGTTTATTTTTCTTTATGTTTAGATTTACCTTCTTTTTCTTCAGAAGCTATTTTTTCAGTACTTTGATTTTCTTCAGAAGCTATTTTTTCTTGGTCTTGCTTTTTCTTTGAAACGGTTAAATCTGGTTTCCAAACATGTTTTACTTTATCAGATTTTACTTTAGAAAGCAAGTGTTCTGAAATAATTTCATTAATCATATTTCTTTGCCTAAATTGTCTTTTCAAATACCTTTCAAATGATTTTGAAAGATTTTTGTAAGACGCAACGTCTCCATAAATTAATCCTTCATTTAATCTCCAAAATGCAGATGTTCCTTTTTTTGCAAAAACAATG
>CAZHFT010000087.1:0-3949 GCA_964531875.1 uncultured archaeon
ATTTTCTGTAATCCATTCAGGAATATGTAATTCTTCTTTTTTTCCTACTTTTATACCTAATGCGTTAAAAAAATTTAAAAGATAAGGACTTTCGATCGAAACTCTAAAGCAGTTATGTTTTCTGTCAGTAATCGTACAAACTTCTCTTCCAAGTAAAGGAAAACCAATTAATTCATTACAAAGAGGAATAATGAAATTGTCATAATGTGCTTTATCCGTAATTGCATCTCCTCTTAGTTGAAATCTTAATTTATTTGTACCTTTTCTTTGAATTAGACTTCCATCTCCATAATGCAAGCCAACCAATTCAGCATGTTTCCAAGTCAAATTCATAATAGAAAAACAGTTTATGTGAAATAAAGGTTTTCTAAACCTCATTGCCGGTGCGGTCATACAAATAATTCTGCAAAAATTACTTTTGCAAAAACAGCGTAATCTTGAGAACGAAGTAGAATGTAAAGAAAATTAATCTATTAGTGCAAAATTTTCTTTGACAATAATAATTTATACTATAACCGTGATTGATTTATGTATGGATGAAGCATTAACTAAGTCAGTTGTTCATTTAGCTACTCTTGCAATTCTTTTAATTGGATTATTGTTTATTTTGGTGTTTACTGGAGTAGTTGGTTGTAATATTGTTCCTGGTGGGTGTGACATTTATTATTCTTTAGTAAAGGGTGGTTCTCCTAATGTTTTGATTGCGCATTCTGGTGAAGGAATGGGAGATTATGAAAAACTTTATTCTTTGTTTAATAATCGCGATATTGTTAATACTCAAGTAAAAGTAATGGCTATTAGTCGTCTTTCAACTGGAAATATTAATGATTATGATTTGATTATTGTTACTGATGCAAGAAAGATTTGTTCAAGTAAACTAAAACTATTTCAAGAGTATTATAATCGTGGAGGTAGATTAGTTTGGACTGGTGATGCAGGAACTGAGCTGTGCGAAAATGATTCTTTGCTTTTAGAAAGTGAAAGAATTGAAGGCGGTGCAAGTATTCCTATTGGCCCTTGGGCAAGAAAAGACGCAGGAAAACAAGTTTCTTTTGATGAATTTCTTGGAGTTAATTATAAAGGAAACCATTGCGAATTCACTACTTGTGCTGTTGGAGAAAAAACAGGCAACATTGAACATACTGATTCTGAACATAAATTTACTTATGGTTTAAGTAATTCGATTCCTTTTTCTGGCGATTTTGGAGTTGTAAAAATTAATAAGTCTAGTAATGCTCGACTTGTAGCAATTCTTGAGTATGGCTCAAGTCTTGTAGCAGAACCTAAAGAAGTTCCTTGGCTTGTTGATGGAAAGTATTCTTTTGGAAATGAATTACCTTTTATTGTTTCTAATTTAGTTGGAGAACGAGTTGTTTATTATGCTACTCCTTTAGAAAGTTTTTTAGAACAAGAACAAAAATATAAAGCAATTGTAGAGCAAATGTATTATGGAATGCTCTACAATTAAAAAATTAATTTATTTATTTTTTTTTCCCTAAACTACCTAATGTATCGAATGCTTTTAGTATTTCAAGAGGCACAGCGAAAACTACTGTATTACTTTGATCAGAACTTAAGTCATTTAATGTGTTTAATGTTCTTAGGTGAAGTGCTCCTGGAGCAAGAGAAAGTGTTTTTGCAGCTTTTGAAAGATTAACTGAAGCTATTACTTCTCCTTCTGCTTTAATTATTACTGCTCTTTTTTCTCTTTCTGCTTCTGCTTGTTTAGCCATTACTCTTTTCAAATCCATTGGTAATTCAACGTCTTGCATTTTTATTGCAGTAACATCAATTCCCCATGCATCAGTTTCAGCATCTACAAGTTCTTTTATTTTTGAACCTATTTCTTCTCTTTTTGTTAGTACTGTGTCAAGAGATACTGATCCAACAATGTCTCTTAAAGCAGTTTGTGCCAGTTGAGAAGTTGCAAAAATATAATCTTGAATATCAAGAACTGCTTTAACCGGATTGTCTATTTTGAAGTAAATAACTGCATTAATGTTAACTGGAACATTATCTTTTGTCATTACTTCTTGTTTTGGAACATCTACTGTTTTTATTCTAACATCTACTTTTCGGTAGGATTGTAGAATTGGAATTAATAGATTCACTCCTGGCTCCATTATTCCTGAGTATTTTCCAAGTGTAAACTTAACTCCTCTTTCATATTGCATTATTACTCTTATGAAAAATATTGCAGCAATAAAAATTAATGCTATTGCCCATATTCCTAAGAACAATACTACGCCTATTATTTCTATCAAATAAAATCACCTCTATAGTAATATTGCAGTTTATTATTTAATTGTTTTTACTCGATTATTTGGAGAAATTCTTTAAGAGATAAGTCTTTAAATTCATCGAAACCAAAGTTTTTGAGTAAATATTCTATTATGAAGTATTTTGTTATAATTGGTGAAATGGGTTCGTAGCTCAGTCTGGATAGAGCACCTGCCTTCTAAGCAGGTGGTCGCGAGTTCGAATCTCGTCGGGCCCGTTTACCTTTTTTTTAAAATTAAAAAATTGTCAAAGTATTATGCTTGACAATTTTGTTTGTGTTGTCCGGAAACAACTTTTTTTAGTCCGAAGTTATTTTTTATTTCGAATACTTCGTGACAATTTTTACAGTAATCGAACTGTAACATTATATCACCTCTATTTACTTTTTTTTTGAAATTATTTGAAATTTTTTTTTAGAAATCGATTTTACTATTTTTTATTGTTTTTCACTTCTTTTCAATATAATTTATGTGTTGAAGGGTATAAAAACCTATTTTTTTGCTTATTTTAATGAAAAATTGTTGCTGAAGCAAATGACATTTGAATTAATGTCAATATTATTGTTATTGAGATTAAAAGTAAATACTTTTTCATAATTACTTTTTGTAGGGGGGTTTATAAGTTGTTTTTGAAATTGTTAGGAAAATGCCTAAATGAGTGTTTTTTAAAATTAGTAATTGGAAAGTTCGGGATTTCGAAAACCTCTTAGCATTGGGTTACTCTTTACGCGAGTGAGCCTAATCCCGAACAATCGTTATTTGTTTTCTACTATCTCAACGATTTTCTCTCAATCGTTTCAGTTCTTATTGACGTCTTTCTTATATAAATGTTTATTGGTTATAAACCTTTTTTCAACTTTTTATATAACGTTTTTTAGTGGAACATCATTTAAATATTTATAACAATAATATTAATATGGATTTTTGCAAGAACTGTAAAGCAATTATAAAGCCAGATTTTAGGTTCTGTCCTAACTGTGGGAAGGACACAAAAGAACCTACTTCTATGCTGTCGAATTTGCTTAAAAGTCAAATAAACAAAGGAAAAATCAATTGTTGGCACTGCGAATCCATTGTCCCTGTCAAAAATATCCGAGAAGCAGAGGAAATCCTAAACCGTTTTGGCAACATTTATTGTGTAAAATGCGGTCAACCACAAAACATTGATAATCTTGAAAAGAACATTCGGAAAACTCTATTGAAAAAAGCAAGTGGTTAAAATGGAAGACAAAAGAAAAAGCGAAATTGTTGTTGTTGTTTTGGAATTTCTTAAAAAGTTTGACTTTAAAGACAGAGAAGAAGTTGAATATATGTATCGGAAACTGGCTGAACAGTTATTAGATGAATGGGCTATGAAACCGTTAAGCGAATATCCTGTGCCATTAAAAAGGCAAAAAGTCAGGTGTTCTGTTTGTAATGTTGAATGGCATATCCCTTCTGAAAAAACCGAGAAAAAAATTGAACAAGGATTGTGTTCTCATTGTAGTAGTGGAAATAAAGAAAGAATTTGTCCTAAATGCAATGCATATTACAAAACTTATTTGGATGTTTGTCCTAATTGTGGATTTCAGTTTAAAGGATAGTAGCCCCTGTTATATTTTATTGGAGAGATTCTGATAAAAGATATTTAAGTGGACTTTCATCCAAAGAATTTTCTGAATTGTTGAAAA
>CAZHFT010000088.1:0-3939 GCA_964531875.1 uncultured archaeon
TAAATCTTCTTCAATGTCTGTTTTTGTGGAAAAACCAGTAGAATCATTTTTTTGTTAGAAACAGTTATCTCAAGTTTGTGCATGTTTTTCACAATAAAATCAGTGAAGAAAGCTTTAAATTCTCACCCCTTCATAGATTTAATTAGGTCCATTATGCCTGGTGAAATTAAAGATGAGTGTGGAGTGGCAGCAGTTCATTTGCCCAAATCTTTAGATAAATATCCGCTTGGCGGTGCCTCTTATTATTTGTATGAAATGCTTCTTCAAATGCAAAATCGTGGACAATTAGCTACGGGAATTACTACTTATAATGAAGAAAGACGACAATTAATTGATACTTATAAAAAAAATGGAACTGTTACTGAAGCATTTTATACTAAAGTTGCTCCAAAAGCTAAGGGAATTCTTGAAAAGTATGCGGGTTCAAAAGGAATTGGGCATTTAAGGTATAGTACTTCTGGAAATGATGATATTAGTTCTGCTCAACCATTTGAAAGACACCACGGTAGAAAATGGAAATGGTTTTCTTTTGCATTTAATGGAAATATAGCTAATTTTGATGAATTAAAAAATAAATTGGAAGAAAGAAATTATCATTTAGTAAAAAATCTTGATACTGAAGTTATTCTTCATTTTTTAGAAAAAGAACAAGTTGGAGAAAATAAAAAAGAACTTCCCGAAGTTTTTTCAAATATTTCTAATATCTTTGATGGTGCTTTTAATATTGTTTATCTTAATGCTGAAGGAACTTTAGTTGCAATGAGAGATCCTCTTGGAATAAGGCCTTTGTGTTATAATATTTCTGATGATTTTGTTGGAGCTGCTTCTGAAAGTGTTGCCATGGTTAATTTAATTGAAAATAATGGGATAAAAGATATTAAACCTGGAGAAATGCTTATTGTAGAAAATGGCGAACCTGAAATAAAAAGATTTGCTAAAAGTAAAAAAACTGCTTATTGTATGTTTGAATGGGTTTATTTTGCTAATGCTGCTTCAGTCATGGAAAAAAGATCAGTTTACAAAACTAGATGGAGACTTGGAACTGAATTAGCTAAACAAGAAAAATTAGAAGTTAATAGTCGGGATTTTGTTGTTATTTCTGTTCCTGATACTGCAAAACCTGCGGCAGATGCTTATGCACATGAACTTGGGTTACCTTCAATGGAAGGATTAATGCGAAATAGATATGTTGGTAGAACCTTCATTGAAAGTTCTAATCGTATGGCAAGAATTAAAGAAAAATTTAATATTAATAAATCGGTGTTAAGAGGAAAAAAAGTAATTATTGTTGATGATTCAATTGTAAGAGGTTCTACTTCAAATGCAATTGTTAAATATTTAAGAGAAAAAGCAGGAGTAAAAGAAGTTCACATGCGTGTTTCAAGTCCTCCAATAAGAAGTCCTTGTTTTTATGGAATTGATATGTCAACAATTGGTGAATTAATTGCTAATAAGTATTCAACTAAAGAACAATTGGAAAGAGCTGAATTTAAAAACGTAGATGAAAGTGTTATTGATGGAATTGCTAAAGAAATCGGTGTTGATTCTTTACAATACATTACTCTTGAAGGTCTTGTAAAATCAATTGGTGTTGAAGGGGGAAAAGATTCTCTTTGTCTTGCCTGTGTAACTGGAGAATACCCAAGTGAATGGGGCACCAAATTAAGAGTAAGAGCACTTGAAAATTATCATAAAGGCGTAGAAAAAAAAGAAAGGCATTGTTAGAAAAGTTTATCTTCTTCTTTTTCGTTTTTAATACATGACAAAATCAACTGGCGCTAGAGCAGCTATTTTAAGAAGGCAAAAAGAAATTGCTAAATTAGCTAAAGAAGGAAAACCTTCAAAGGAAATTGCTAATCAAGTTGGTTTAAGTCAAAGGGAAGTTAGGCGTGTTGCTTTGGAAAGAGGCGCGGTTCTTCCTCAAATAGAACAAGCAGAAAAACAATTTCAAATTTATAGAAAAAAAGCTTTTACAATAGCTCAGTCTTATGATGGGCATCTTTCTGCAACTGATTTGCAACGTGCGGGAATTCCTTATGAAGCTGCTAATAAAATTTTAAATGAATTTCACCGCGAGGGATCGCATTCGCCTCATCCTAATAGTGCAAGAGCAAGACGCTTGGGAAAACAAACAAGAAAAGTAATTGAACGTGAAAGAAAAATAATTGCGTTGGGTAGAGCTGGTTTGAATTTGACTCAGATTGCAGAAAAACTTGGTTTAGAAAGAAATACTCTTTATTCTACTGTAAAGCGAATGAGGATTAAAGGAATAATGATTTAACATCATTTTTTATTTTTGTTTCTTCTTAACTTTAATTATTGGTTGATGGTGGTTTAATGAAAATTCTTGTTATTGGTTCTGGTGGAAGAGAACATACTATTTGTTGGAAACTTTCTCAAAGCAAAAAAGTTGAAAAAATTTTTTCAGCGCCTGGAAATGCTGGCACTCTTGAAGTAGGAGAAAATATTGATATTTCTTCAAATGATTCTGTTGCTTTGCTTGAGTTTGCTAAAAAAGAAAATATTGATTTAACTGTTGTTGGTCCAGAAGACCCTCTTGTAAATGGAATAGTTGATATTTTTGAAAAAGAAGGTTTGAGAATATTTGGGCCTAATAAAGCAGCTGCTTTGCTTGAAGGAAGTAAAGCTTTTTCAAAAGAAGTTATGATTTCAGCTGGAGTTCCAACTGCAAAATATGTTGAATTAACTAGTCTTTGTAATGTTCAAGAAAAAATTAAAGAATTTGATAAAGCTGCTGTAAAAGCTGATGGTTTAGCTGCAGGAAAAGGCGTTTTGATTTGTAATTCAAAAAAAGAAATTGAAAAAGCATTACAAAAAATTTTAGACGATAAAGCATTTGGTTCTGCTGGAAACAAAGTTGTAGTGGAAGAACTTTTAGAAGGGGAAGAAGCAAGTATTCTTGCTTTTTGTGATGGCAAAAATGTAAAAATGATGGTATCTTCTCAAGACCACAAAAGAGCATTTGATGGAGATAGTGGACTTAATACTGGGGGCATGGGTGCGTATAGTCCTGCGCCAGTGGTAGAAGAAATGGAAGAAAAAATTAAAGTAGAAGTAATGCAACCAATGGTTGATGAAATGGCAAAAAGAGGTGCCTCCTACAAAGGAATTCTTTATGCTGGATTGATGATTAAAGATGGGTCTTATAAAGTTCTTGAATTTAATTGTCGTTTTGGTGACCCTGAAACTCAATGCATTTTACCTCGACTTGAATCAGATTTGGTTGAAATTTTTGAAGCATGTATTGATGAAAAACTTAATGAAACAAAAGTTGAATGGAAAAAAGAATCTGCTTGTTGTGTGGTAATGGCTTCAGGAGGTTATCCTGAAGAATATAAAAAAGGAAAAATAATTAATGGTATTAAAGAAGCAAATTTAATTGAAAATGTTACTGTGTTTCATGCCGGAACAAAAAAGGAAAATAATAAAGTTCTTACTAATGGAGGAAGAGTTCTTGGGGTAACTGGACTTGGAAACTCAATAAAAGACGCAATCGACTCTGCTTATTTAGGTGTTGAAAAAATTAATTTTGAAAAAGCACAGTTTAGAAAAGACATTGGGCAAAAAGCATTGGAAAGGTAAGTTTAAGCGAAAAGTATATAAATTAGTTAAACTAAGTTCTTATTAGGTGGTGTTATATGAGTAAATCCGTAGCAGTTAATTTAAAAGTAAATGATTATACCAATCGAGTTCTTGGAGTAGTAAAAGAAAAATATGGATTCAAGGACAAAGGGATTGCATTAAATAAATTTGCAGAACTGTATGGTTCGGAGTTTGTTGAAAAAGAAGTTAAAGATGAAGTAATTAAAGAAATTATTGATTCTTGTAATAATCATGTGAAAAAGTATGGTTTCAGAACTCGAAGTATTAAAGAATTGAGAAAAACGTTAAGCATGTCCCAAGAAACTTTAGCAAAAA
>CAZHFT010000089.1:0-3859 GCA_964531875.1 uncultured archaeon
ATAACTTAAAACAAAATAATAGTACTCTTTTCCACTAATCGTTTTTGTTTGTAATCCCATTATAATTTTAGGTAGATAACTTATCTTAAATATATCTACCTAAATCTTTAGTTTTATAAAGTCTTATTTTTATATGTGTTTAGGTAGATAAATATTGTACAAAATATCTACCTAAAAACTAGTTTTATTATAATTTTACTTTGTGTACTTTTATAAATAAAAAAGTTGCACTTGTGTCATTATTCCCACTCAATTGTTGCTGGTGGTTTGTGAGTAATATCAAGTAGTATTGTTCCAATTCCTTCTATTGAAAGAATTTTTTTACTCATTTCTTCTAAAATGGAAATTTCTATTTTTGCGAATTTTGCAGTCATTGCTTCTTTTGAATAAACTGGTCTTAAAACAATTCCTTCGCCTTGAGAATTAAAATTAATTGGTAAAAGCACAACAGGAAATTGCCATATTTCTTGCATTAAATTTTTTTCCTCAATTAAGTTCATTGCTATTGCATCAACTTCTTGTAATTTAATTGCTCTTTCTTTTGTTAAATAAGCTTCTTCCAATTTAATAGAATCAATTTTGTTAAGTGCAAAAACAACTCTATTTACTTTTGCAAAAGCATTAGTTATTTTTGTAGAAAGTTCTTCAAGTTTAGCATAATCAAGTTCTCCTTCAATAACAACTGCATTACTATAAGTTCGATTATCTCCTTGTACTCCAACAGCTTTTATTGGCAAAACTTTTGCGGTGTAACCTGTTGATGCAATTTTAGAATTAATTTTTTCTTCAAGTTCTTTATCCACTTGTTCTGTTCCTTTACTACAAAGAATCCTTATTGCTAAACCTGGCCCAGGGAAAGGATGTCTTTCTATAAGATTTTCTGGCAACCCAAGTAATTTGCCTAGCGCTCTAACTTCATCTTTGTACAATTGTTTTAATGGTTCTATTACCATGCCTTCTTCAATCATTTTTAGTATAACTGGAGCTCTATTGTGATGCGTTTTGATTTTTTTTGCATGAGTTGTTCCGCCTGTTTCAATAGTATCTGGATAAATAGTTCCCTGTCCAATTAACCAATTTTCAGTATCAAAATTAAGATTATTTAATTCTTCTACTGCTAAATCAATAAAGTGTTGTCCAATGATATTTCTTTTTTCTTCAGGTTCAACAATTCCTTTTAATTTTTCTAAAAAACTTTCCTCTGCATTAAGCACATGAACTTCACTTACTCCAAGTTTTTCAAGTTCTTTTTTTACAAAAATACTTTCATTTTTTCGCATAAAACCAGTGTCTATGTGAAGTGCATGAATCCTATTGCTTCCAAGTGCTTTGTCAAGTAATGCAAGACAAACAGTTGAATCAACTCCTCCACTTAAAAGTAAGAAAACATTTTTGTCTCCTGTTTCTTTTTTAATTTCTTCAATTTTTTGCGCTAAGTAATCTTCCATAGACCAATTTTTTTTACACTTACAAATTTTAAATAAAAAATTTTCAATTATTTTTAAACCATTTTGAGTATGAGTAACTTCAGGATGAAATTGTAATCCAAAAATCTTTTTTTCATTATTCGCAATCGCAGCAAATTCGCAATCAAAAGTGCTTCCTATTCCACTAAACCCCACGGGAAGTTCTGAAACTTTATCCCCGTGACTCATCCAAACAGTAAACTCCTCTTCAAGCCCATCAAAAAGACTATTTTTTTTAGTTTTAAGTTTAGCAGCACCATATTCTTTCACTTTTCCCGGTTCAACATTTCCTTTTAGCTGGTGAGCAATTAATTGTTGACCATAACACAAACCAAGAATTGGGACGCCTAATGAAAAAATTTCAGGATTAAACGCAATTGCTTCTTTTTCATCGTATACACTTTGAGGTCCACCACTAAGAATTATTCCCTTAGCTTTTTTGAGTTCCTCGCTTGGAGCAGTTGGATTCATTATTTCTGAATAAACCCCATTATCCCTAACTCTTCTTGCTAAAAGGTGAGTGTATTGTCCACCAAAATCAAGAACAATGATTTTTTCTTTTTCCATAAAAAGAAATGAAATTAAAAGCTTTTAATAATGTGCTTTTTATTCCTCTATTGCAACACAATTAGTTCCTTCTTCGTCGCCTTCAGGTACCTCTAAAGCGGCACAACAATTTGGTTCAACACTATAAATTTCAAATTCACTTGGACAACTAAATCCTTCAGCACAAATTTCGCCTCCATTGATTAAACAAGGAGCAACACAATCAGAATCAGTTTCATCTGCTTCGCCGAGAGGGTCTCCAACATAAGTACACCGAGAAGGACAATATCTATCATTACTAATGCATTCAGTAATCATAGTATAAACACAAGAATTTGTGGCTCCATTACAAGTATCTTTAGTTGCAATAGTATAATCACTACAATCAGAATCTGTCGTACAATAATTAGGGGACTTACAATCGTTATCATTTATAAAACTACAATAATTTTCATCACAAATTCCATCATTATCTTTACAAATAATTGCTAATTCAACTTCTTCTTTGCATTTTTCTTTAAGTGCGCTTTGAGAAATTTCATCACAAACACTTTCATCTTCTGTTCCGATTGCAAATTCTTCTAAACAATATTCTTTTCCTTCATATGGGAGTCTTTGTAATTCAGTTCTTTTTGCTTCAGTACAAATTTTTGAAACTCCAAAATTTAAAGCTAATTCAGAATAACAACGAGAATAAGCCTGATCAGTAATGATTTTTTCACAAAAAGAATAATTCTCAGCTTCAAGCGCAACATTTCTAATACACAAATCAATATGAGCTCGTTTACTCAAAATTATTTCTGAACACAAATCAACATTTTTAGTTTTTATTGCTACATCCATTATACATTCAGTTTTAGTATTAGAATTGCTATTTATTTCTTCACAAATTTTTTCATCTTTTTCACGAATGGCAACACTTTTGTAACAATTGTTTCTCAAAGTATAATCTTTAGATTCAATAATTCTGCATTGTGCAAGAGTCAAGTTTTGATCAATTGCATTATTAATACAATTTATTCTATTTGATTCATTTAAATCATAACAAAGAGCTATATCCCCTGAATATGTAGCATACCAAGTACTACAATTTTCTATGGATGCAGTATCATTAAAAATCTCGCAAAAAATTTTCTTTGAAGGTTTATTATCTGCTTTGCTAAAACAATCAGCACGATACTCCTCATCAATTAATTCAAAACAATCTTCACCATACAAAATTAAATTCGAATTTTCATAACAAAAATCTCTTCTAATTCCCTCACTTGTTTTTGTTTTACTTACTTCTAAACAATAAGATAAATCCTTAGCCAACTTAACATAATTTATGTAGCAATCTTCTTGGTTTGTTTTGTCAAAAATTTTAGCACATATTTCTGGAGTTGGATTGTCTTCAGCAACACTAAGGTAACATTCATCTTTATACGTTCTATTAGAAACAATTTTATCACATGCTTTTGAATCTGATGTGGATATTCCTACTTCCTTTAAACATTTTTCTTTAGTTTGAGTGTCTTTAATTTTTCCGCATGACTCTGTTTTTTCTGAAGCAATTCCTGCATTATAAAAACAAGTGTCTTTTGGGATATAAGTAATTTTTTCACAGGGGGCATCAGTTTTTTCACTTTTAGCTAAATCAATTAAACAATTATCTTTTTTTATTTCAGTTTCTTCTTCTAAACATTTTTGCATTTTGTCTTGAAAAGTAATTTCTTCAACCGTAGGTTGATTATTATTTGGTGAAGTAATTGGAGCATTAGTATCATCTGAGATTTTATTTCCATATCTATCAGTTAAACTTTGTTTTTTTGTAAAAAGAGGAGGTTCGAAGAATTAGATTCTTATTT
>CAZHFT010000090.1:0-3848 GCA_964531875.1 uncultured archaeon
GCAAATTCCTCTGAAAAAGGAATGCAAATTGATTTGTTAAAAATTGAACCAAATTGGGGGGACAAAGGACATTACCATGGAGATTTTGAGTGGGTGTATGTTCTTAAGGGCTCAATTGAAGACGAGAAAGGAGTACATAAAAAAGGCGATTTTTTTGTTAACGAAAAAGATGCGTTTCACAAACCAAGTTCAAAAGAAGGTTGTTTGCTTTTGATTACTTGGAGCGGGAATGTAAGATTAGAAGACTCTGAGGAATTATCCGCACAAACTTTAGCTAATATTAAAAAATCTGAAGCGGATATTAAATCCGGAAAAGTTAAGACTCTTGCAGAAGTTGAAGCAAGGTTGAGAAAATGAGTTTTGAAATAATTTTTTCAAACTTTGCAGATAAACAACTTAGTAAGCTTCCTTTTGATATTCAGAACCGTATAATTTCTACTTTAAAAAGATGTAAAATTAGGCCATATATTCATGTAAAAAAATTAGTTGGGTCTAAATATTTTAGATTGCGTGTTGGGGATTACAGAGTAATAATGGACATAGTAGATAACAGATTAATAATTCATATTATCGAAGTTGGCCATAGAAAAAATATTTACAAAAGACGAAAATTAAAATAAATTCATTCTCTTGTTATTCTTCGACTAAGAGTTGAACTAGTTATTGCTTCTTTCATTTCTGGGCTTGCGGTTTGCATTACTAGATTTAAGAGTTTTTTTCTTTTATGCTGGTTTCTAGTCAAATGATTAATCAGGTTAATTAAGTTTTCAGCTCTTTCTGAAGCCAACGATTTTCTGATTTGGTCTATGTCTATTAGGATTCTTCCTTTGGTTTCGTCTTTAAATGGTTCAATTGCATCATATGCTGGGTTGTATCCTGCATTTGCTATTTTTGTTAGTTCTAGTATTAGTTCTTCGCTGGCTTTAGAGGTGTTAGTGCTAAGTCCGTTATGATTTTGGATTTTTGAGCCTTTTTTTGTTGAACCAAAAAGTTGACTTATTTGTACCCATTCTCCTTTGTGAGGTCCTTCTGTTAGTTTGTGCATCCCCATTTTTGGTAATTTTACTCTTGCTTGTCTTAAGTCTTGTATTGCTCTTTGGTATCGGGCTGCTTTTTCATCAGTAAGGCCGGGGTGGTGGAATATTTTTATTGCAACTCTATGAATTGAACCGTCATTAAAATGTACTCTGCCTATATATGCATTTCCAAAGTCCCCCCCAGCTAAGTGAACCAATTCATTTGCATTAGTTTTTGCTTTACTAAAGGTTACTCTTTTTACATCACGTGATTTTTTCATATTTTTAATTCCCTTAACATAAATCAATGTTTTAATAGATTATAAGTTTATAGAATATTAAAAGTTTAATCAAAATTCAACTAAACAACATTTATATACTGAATCTACTTATTTGTTTTCAAGGGATTTGATTATGGTTGTTTTTGAAGGTATTAGTTTACTTCTTGATTTAGGAATGATTTTGCTTGCAGCAACTTTTTTCAATTATATTGCAAGAATTTTAAAACAACCAGCTTTACTTGCTTATATTGTTGCAGGAATTGTAATAGGGCCTTATGCACTTGGTTCTCTGGGTTTAGAATTTGCAGGAGTTCCTCTTGGAGTTACCACTACTGAAGAAATAATGATTCTTTCAGAGTTAGGAGTAGCATTTTTATTATTTTCAATCGGAGTAGAATCAAATTTTTCTAAACTTGCAGAACTTGGAAAAGTTGTTACAATAGGTTCAGTATTACAAGTTTCACTTACTGCTTTGCTTGTTTTTAGTTTCAATTTTGTATTAAATGTTCTTTCTTTTGAACAATCACTTTACCTTGGTTTAATTCTTGCATTTTCTTCAACCACAATTGTAGTAAAATTACTTTCTGATAATCATGAAATTAATTCGCTTCATGGGCGATTAATGATTGGATTTTTGTTAGTTCAGGATGTTCTTGTAATCATTGCTTTACCTTTGCTTGAAAACATTGCGAATATTTTTTCACTTTCTTTAATTCTTCCTCTTATTTTGAAAATTCTTGTATTTTTAGTATTTGCTTATTTGCTTAATCGGTATGTGTATCCAAAATTATTTGCTTTTGCAGTTCAATCAGATGAATTATTTTTTCTTTCAGCAATGAGTTCGGTTTTCCTTTTTATTTTCCTTTCTTTCTTGTTAAATTTTTCAATAGCAGTAGGAGCATTTGTTGCAGGAGTAGCATTATCTACTCTACCTTATAATCTTGAAGTGCTTCACAAAATCAGAGGAGTTCGTGATTTTTTAGCAACAATATTTTTTGTGACTCTTGGAATACAAATCGCGCCAACTTTTACTTCATTCCCATTAGAAATAGCACTTGTTATTATTGGAATTGTTTTTGTTTTCAAACCACTTCTCTATTACATTATTACTTTGTTTAGTGGGTATGGTAGTAGAGTAAGTTTAATGGTTGCGCTTGGTTTAGCTCAAATTTCAGAATTCTCTTTTATTATTGCGAATCAGGGAAGGCCTATTCTGGAAGCAACTCCTGGACTTTATCCATTTCTCATTATTATTATTGCCACATCAATGGCAGTAACTCCTTATTTTATGGGTTATTCAAATTTCTTTTATGACTTAACTGAAAAATTATTTGGTAAATTTCTTGCACCTTTAAAAAAATCTGAAAAGTTTAATAAAAAAATTAATGATTTGGAAAAAGTTCCCGAAAACCTAACTAATCATATTGTTATTTTTGGAGGGGGTCTTGTTGGTTCAGGAATCGCAACAATTCTTGGAAAAGATAATGAATTAGTAGTCATTGATAATGATTCTGAAATCGTTTGGGGAAACATGAAAGCAGGAATTAATTCAGGTTATGGCTCTGCAGATAATGAAGAAATTTGGAAAAAAGTTAATCTTGAAAAAGCAAAAGTATTAATTCTCGCAATCCCGAGAGCAAAAGAAGGATTAGCTCTTGTAAAATATGCAAGAAAAGTAAATCCTGAATTAGCTATTTTTGGAAGAGCAAGGTTTTTTGCAGGAGCACTTGCGCTTTATAATGCTGGAGCAGATTTTGTTATAATGCCTCATGTTATTGGAAGTAATTTATTTGTTGAAAAAGTAGCAACTTTCCTTAATAATAATGATATTAATGAAATTAGAAATTATAATCATGAATATTTGCATTATTTAAAAGGAAAAGCAAAAGAAGAACGAACTAGTTTTGAATAATACCTTTTTTATTGCTAATCTTACTTAGTTTTAATTACAGGTTTTTAAATGACTATTAATTTGCTTGACACTACTTTAAGAGACGGAGAACAAACAAGAGGTGTTTCGTTTTCCCCTCAAGAAAAACTTTCAATTGTAAAAATGCTTTTAAAAGAAGTAAAAATTAATCGAGTGGAAGTTACCTCTGCAAGAGTAAGTGAAGGCGAACTTGAAAGTGTTAAAGCTATTTGTGAATGGGCAAAAAAAGAAAACCTTCTTGAAAAAATAGAAGTTCTTGGTTTTGTAGATGGAGAAAAAAGTATTGATTGGCTTGTAAAAGCAGGTTGTAAAAAGCTTAATCTTCTTGCGAAAGGATCAGAAAAACATTGTAGAAAACAATTAAGAAAATCTCCAAAGCAACATTTTGAAGACGTAAAAAAATTAATTGAAAATGCTAATTCTAAAGGAATAGGAGTTAATGTTTACTTTGAAGATTGGAGTAATGGAATGCGAAATTCAAAAGAATATGTTTTTGATTTTGCAAAAGTTCTCGCAAAAACCAATATTGAACAATTAATGCTTCCGGATACGCTTGGAATTCTTTCTCCTTCTGAAGTAAAAAAATATATTTTAGAAATGAAACAATTTTTTCCAATTGAA
>CAZHFT010000091.1:0-3816 GCA_964531875.1 uncultured archaeon
AACCAAAAGTAGCTATTTCAAAAGGAATTTTTCCTAATAATTTTTTTATATAATTTTCTTCATCGGCAATAACAATTAAAATTCCTGCACTTTGAGCAATCATTTTATCTCTAACAAAAGAAGCACTATTTCTTTTTATAAAATTATAATTATCATCAACCAAATCTACAAACTCGATTGCTACATCGACTTCGGTTTCATTAATATCCGCAATGGGTAATCCAACACTTGATGCAACTGCAGCATTTCGCATAGAAGTTGGAATAAATTCGATTGAATCGATAGGGATATGTTTTTCTTCAAGTGAAAGAGCAAGTTTTTTAATAAATTTCTCGCCTAAAAGCGAGGAACCAATACTAACAACATCTTTATCTTTGATATAACGAATAATTAAATTTTCAATATGGTTTTCTTGCATACGAAGATAAACGCGAAAGAAGTATTTATTATTTCTTATTAATTTATTTTTTTAAAAAAATTATTCCGCACTCCCTAAACTAAATATTGAATCACAAATAAACAAAAGAAAAACACTGATTATTCCAATATCCGTAAAAGCAGTATCAACTAACATTCCAGGATTTATTATTTCTCCTAATGCCATAAGCAAAAGAAATCCTGCTCCGAAATAGAGCCCGTAAACCATATACTTGAACATGCTCATTTTAGGTTACCTCATGAAATAATTGAAAAAAATTATCATTGCATAAGCTTGAATTGTTGAAATAAGAACTATGTATTTTTTGAAAACTGGACTATCTTCAATAAACTTAATCAAAGTTAATTTTGAAAGATAATAAATCATCAAAAAAGAAGCAACACTAAAAGCCATACCGCTTAATTCTTCCCAAGTAATAATTGCCCAAATAAGAAAACTCCAAACTACAAAATATTTTATTGTTTGTTTTCCATCAAAGAAAAAATAAATCATCGCATAAAAAACAAAAATCCACAAAAGATTATTCATAAATATATTTATGAAAAAAGTTATATCTAGACTAAATATGGCATTAATTGCTTCAAAAATTACCATTTAAAAAAACCCTTAAAAGTAGTATTATTAGTGCCAAAACAATATATAAAAGTAATTATTTAACTAAAAATAGTTATATGTAGGATTTTAGTGCTTTTTCTTCTTTAAAACGTGTCCATAAACGTAAAATCTTATTTGCATATTGGTTTCCTCTTAATTCATCCAAGTTTTTTGCTGTGCCTCTTCCTCTATTGTAAGCAGCCCATCTCCTATACGGTGTTTGATTTTGTTTATTTGGAGGATTGTTTTTAAACCATGCAAATGTTCTAACAACCCCTGCAATGTTTTGCAATGGATCAAATGGATTATTTACGTGCGTCGGCATTTTCAATCCACGCAAAGTTTCTATTTGACTTGGCATTAATTGTCCTAATCCTTTATCTCCTGCTTTCCCTTGTGCATTTGGATTAAAATGAGATTCATGTGCTATTACTGCGAGAACTTCATAAGGATCAACCATTTGAATCCCCTTAGAATTTATTTCACAAATTTGATTATATTTTCTACATTCCTGCACAATCATAACTTTTAAATCATGAACAAGCGGTTCTGGAACTTTTCTTAAATCAAGAACTCTTCTGGTAAAAGGAATCTTGTAAGCTTTAGCAAGTGATTCTCCTGAAAGGCCTTCGCGATACACCTTAAATCCATGGACTTGCCTTTCAGGACGAGGTTTAGGTTTTGGCTTAAGTTTTTCAACAGGCTTTGCTTTTCTTTCAGCCCCATTCTCCATAACAAGTTTTGCTGGAGGTTTTGAAGGGGTTTTCTTTTTTCCAAAAAGCCAGCTAGAAAGAATCCCTCCTGCGGCAGTTGCACCAACTGCAAGAAATGCTCTTCTAGTATGTACTTGTTCTTTTCTTATACTCTCAAGAGGATTAACTGGTTTTTGTTTTCTTGGCGGCATCTTAAATTAAATTGTATTCAAAAGAATAAAAGGATTTTCTTTACAAAGGGGTTATCTTTTAAATAATTCCAATACTTTTTTCTTAATTGGTTCTTTCTTTTTCCCCAGGATTTTTCTTTCTTACAAGAAAGAAAAAGGCTGCTCCGATCGTCTAGCCCGGTCAAGGATGCTACCCTCTCACGGTAGTGACGGGGGTTCAAATCCCCCTCGGAGCATCGAGAAACCTTTTTAATCTTAACAGGACATTTTCATTAATAGATAATTGCCTCCATAGCTCAGTGGCTAGAGCAGCGGTTTTGTAACTACTTTAGTGTAATTACTAATTAGCAAATTAACCGCAGGTCGAGGGTTCAAATCCCCCTGGAGGCTTTTATTTCTAAATATTTATTTTTTAATTAAAAAAACCATGCCTTTTTATTAATAATAAATCACAATAATAATTAGAAAACTAAATTACAATTATATAAGTGTGTAGGATTAAATGGAGGAAAATAATATGAGCGAAAATAAATACATCCAATTTGTTGCAAATTACGAGGATTGGGTTTCAATTAGAAAACTAACAATCGAAGAAAAAACAGACTCAAAAACAATAATGGAATTTCTTGGAGGATTAGGAACAAGTATTGATTCTAAAGTTGAAGAAAATTTAAGAAAAATTGTTGACCTAGATAAATTAGACTCTGTAATTGTCGCACTCGAACTTGTAAAAAAAGATACTGCTAAAGCACTTGAAGAAGTTAATTCAAGAAAAGTAGGCGCGGTAATTAAAGAAATTACTGAAAATTTAGAAGGCTTATCTAAACCTGAAAAAAAAGAATTATTGCAATTTTGTAAAGTTTATGCAATGAAAAAAGTTCTGAAACAATGTATGATAATGGTTGATTATTCAGAAATAGATATTCCCGGAAT
Source organism: uncultured archaeon (assembly GCA_964531875.1). Classification (GTDB taxonomy): domain Archaea; phylum Iainarchaeota; class Iainarchaeia; order Iainarchaeales; family Iainarchaeaceae; genus UBA493. The sequence continues at coordinate 2,850 of CAZHFT010000091.1, forward strand.
GAAAAGAGTAAAAAAGAAAAAAGGTTAATTTGAATGATGTTCGATCCGTTGCCAATAGAAATAGCATTTAGTCATTTTGTCCAAACATTTTCTACAGAATCATTTGACGCTTTTTTCTTAGCAATAACTTTTCTCGGCAATCCATTAATATGGATTGGAATAAGTGCATTTTTGTTTTGGAAAGGAGATGAAAAAAAATCTTTTTTCTTAACAACCACCCTTCTTTTTGCCGCAGCTTTCGTGGGATTAATGAAACCAACACTGGGAAGATTACGTCCTTTAGCAAACGAATTTAGAGTACTAACAAACCCCACTGATTCTATTTATTCAATGCCTTCAGGACACGCAACAATAATGACTGGAATTTTCGGTTATTATTATGAAAAATTTAAAAAAAATGCAAAAATACTCGGAATAATAATAGTTCTATTAGTTTTATTTTCAAGAATTTATTTAGGAGTTCATTTTTTAGGAGATGTTTTAGTTGGAGGATTATTTGGTTTTTTAATAGGAAGACTAATTCATATTTTTGAACAAAATTTTCCAAAAATAGAAAAGAACAGTAAAAAAGTATTAGAAGAAGTTGGATTAATTACTGCAATTCTTATTGCATTGTTTATTAGTTTTGCTTTCCAGCCATTAGTTTTAACAATAGGCTTACTTGGTTATTTTGTAGGAATATTTACTTTTAAATTATTAAAAATGGATTCAACTAGATTAACAGGAAAAAAACTTTGGCTAAAAGAAGCAATAGGTTTTGCTGGACTTGGATTAATATATATTTTATTCGACCCAAATGTAGACCTCGCAGCCATGTTTACTGCAGGTTTATGGATAACTCTCATATACCCTCTTCTTTTTGAAAAAATAAATCCCAAGCAAAAGCATTTAATAAGTTAATCGGACAAAAATTAATCTATTAAAAACCCTCCTTAGCTTAGTAGCTAAAGCGTTCGGCTGTAGAACA
>CAZHFT010000092.1:0-3767 GCA_964531875.1 uncultured archaeon
AAAGTTAATGAAATACATGCAGAAATGAATGCTTTAGCTTTTGCAGCTAAACAGGGAAATAATATAAATGAATGCGATATTTATGTTACAGTTTCTCCTTGTGAGGAATGTCTTAAAAATCTAACGGCTGCGGGGATTAAGAATATTTATTATTTATGCCTATTTAAAAAAAATTAATTTAAAACTCTTGAAGAAATAACTCCCTCAAGAGCATTTATTTTTTCAATTACTTCTTTTGAAATAGGTTCCTTAACATCAACAATAGTGTAAGCTACATTAGAATTGCTCTTGCTAAGCACTTCAATTATTTCAACCCCGCAATCAGCTAAAACAGTAGTAATGGATTCAAAAGAATCTTCATTCTTACTAATAAGAGTTAATCTATTACCATTTGTTTTCTGTAAAGAACACTTTGGAAAATTAACCGAATTAACAATGTTTCCATTTTTTAAAAAATCATTCAATTGATTCGAAACCATTACTGCACAATTTTCCTCAGCTTCACTAGTAGACGCACCTAAATGAGGAACACAAATCACATTAGTTAAGCCAAAACTATCATTCGTTGGAAAATCAGTGATATACGTAGAAATAATTTCACGAGCAATTGCTTTTTTTAAATCATCAACATCAACGATTTCTGCACGAGAAAAATTAAGTAATTTAACTCCCTTCTTCATTAAAGAAAATTTTTCCTTATTAATTAAACCCCGAGTAGAATCAACCAAGGGAACATGAACCGAAATATAATCCGATTCAGATAATATTTTATTCAAATCAGTTTCACGTTTTACTCCAGTAGCCAATTCCTTTTCACGTTCAGAAGAAAAATAAGGGTCATACCCAATAACACTCATACCTAAATAAGAAGCATCATTAGCAACCATTAATCCAATAGCACCCAAACCAATTACGCCTAATTTTTTTCCACTAATTTCACAACCACTAAACTTTTTTTTGTTTTCTTCAACATGCTTAGCAATATTTTCGCTTTGAGCTTGTTGTTCTAACCAACTAATGCCCTCACTAATTTTTCGAGAAGCTAAAAATAAAGAACAAATCACGAGTTCTTTTACAGCATTAGCATTTGCACCAGGCGAATTAAAAACAACTACTCCATTTTCAGTACACTTTTCAACAGGAATATTGTTAACTCCCACACCAGCTCTTCCAATAGCTTTTAATTTTTTACCAGAAAAACTTAACGAATGAATCTTTCCACTTCTCAAAATAAGAGCAGAATACTTTTCACTTAAAGTAGACAAATCAGTTTCATCTAAATCTTTTTTATTTTCAACAGTAAAATTACTTGCCTCAAGAATTTTGTTTACTTTCATATTAACATTATTAATTGCTAAAACATCCATTACAAAAAAACCCCTAAAAATATTTTTCCAATTCCCCGGTTAACTCTTTTATTTCTTCAATAGTTAAATCACCCATGTGCGCAATTCTAAAAGTATTGTCTTTTCCTTCTGCTTCAAGTTTTTTATTAAGTTTACCATAACCAGAATCAATACTATAACCCTTAGTAGCCAATTCTTTTTTTATTTTTTCAAAATCAATTTTTTTTGTATTAACCATACAAGATACAGTATTTGATTGACAACCTTCCTCTGAAAACATTTCAAAACCATTTTTTTTAGCCCAATTTCTCACATACTCAGCCATTTCAAAATGTCTTTTGAATCTATTTTCAAGACCCTCATCTTCAAATCTACTTAATTGTTTCTTCATTGCATAAAGATGAGGAATACTTGGAGTATAAGGCGTTTGGTCTTTATCATACGCTTTTTTTAATTCAAGAATATCAAAATAATAACCTCTACCCGAAACACTCTCTGCTTTTTCATAACAGCGAGGGCTGACAGAAGCAAACGCGATTCCGGCAGGCAAAGCAATTGCTTTTTGAGAAGAAGCTAAAGCAAAATCGATTCCGAGTTTGTCCACATCAATTTTCATTCCCCCAATAGAAGAAACAACGTCAACAAACCACAAAACTTCAGGATGCTTTTTCATTACTTCAGCAATTTCTTCAAGATTAGAAGATACCCCAGTAGAAGTTTCATTATGAACCATGCAAAAACATTCAAATTTTCCATTTGAAAGAGCAATATCAACAACACTTGCTTTTACTGACTTTCCCTCTTCAAAAGAAATTCTTTCAACTTTTTTACCGCAGCGTTCTGAAACATTAGCCCATTTATTTGAAAATGCGCCATTAACTGCATGCAAAACATTTTCATTAACACAACTTCTAATTGATGATTCCCAAAAACCCGAGCCAGAGGAAGTAGAAATAAGTACATCATTTTTTGTACAAAAAAGTTTTTTTAAACCAGATTTTAAAGACCCAAATAATTCTTTAAACTCTTGTGTCCGATGTCCTATTTGCGGATTACTTAATTCCTGAAGAACTTCTTTTCTGACCTCAGTAGGGCCAGGAATAAATAACTTATTAGTCATTGTTTACCCCCCCCTCCTCGAACTTGTTTATTACAAAACCCGAATACATTTTAGGAAAAAAATAAGTTGATTTTTGAGGCATTACCTTATCCGCAAGAGCAACTAATCTTGTTTCTTGCATAGTTGGAGGACGAACAAAAAAGCCAGTGTTGTTTTCATTAAGAGATTTTATAGTAGCTTCATTTCCCTTAACAAATTCTATATTAGGCGCTGCTTGTTGATCTACAGAAAGTCCAAGGATTTTTTCAAATATTAATTTATGTAAAATTGCCGCATCAATTAATTTATAGCATTCATCAGTAGTAGAAAAAAGTTCATTAAGAATTTCTTTATTTTTTAATTCTAAAAAAAACTTTTTGTTATTTACTCCAACGCCAAAACAAGCTTTTTTTTCAAACAATTTTTCAAACAAATCATCAAAACTATTTACTTCAGTTATATTAAAATAATTTGAAAATAAATCTAAATCAATTCCTTTATTATTAAGAATCCAATTAGTTGGAAGAATAACTAATCCATCATCTAAAGAATTAACCAAAGTAACCATGGTAAAGTCACTATTTTTTATAGAAGAATTTTCTTTAGAAAATTTAATCGCAGCAGAATACCTGTGATGTCCATCTGCAATAAGAACCTGTTTAGTTTTCATTAAATTAACAATTTTTTGAATTGTTTCAGCATTAGTAATTCTCCAAATTTTGTGTTTACAATTATCCGCGTCAATAAACAACATTTCTTCCTTAGAATTAGTGAGAGGAATAATAATAGAATCGATTTCTTTTTTCTTGTCCTCATATACCATAAAAATTTGCCCAAGATTAGCATTTGTTTTTACAGTTAATTCATAACGATTATCAATGTGTTTTTGAAAAGTTTTTTCATGAGGTAAAACATTTTTACCAAATTCCTCAACTTTTAACAAACAAATAAAACCAGTTCTTTTTACTATTTTATTATCAAGCAAGTATTCCTGTTGATAAATATAAATTGCATCAGAAGAATCCTTTTTCAAAACACCCTCTTGAATCCATTTTTTAAGCAATCTTGCAGATTCATCAGGAGTATTAAGAATAAGATTTACAAAACTAAATTCGGATTCACGCATTAACTTATTTTTTAATTCAGAATCAATTATATCATAAGGAGGAACTATAACTTTTTGCAAATCATAATTTAGGAAAGTAAATCCAGAAAATGCCTTAATCCCCACCATTCAAACTAACTTCCAAAAAAAAATTACTAAATAATATAAATACTAACACCGATAAAAAATCGATTCCTATAATTGCAGTTATTTAAAA
>CAZHFT010000093.1:0-3754 GCA_964531875.1 uncultured archaeon
TGCCCCAAGGAACAACCGCAAAATTCGATTTACAATTAACTTCGTTAATTTCTTTTACTACAAACCAACAGGGTAAATATGGTTTAAGAATAATTAGAAATGAACTGGTGGTTTATGAATCTAATTTCCTTGCAACAGGAATGATTGAATCTGTTCTATTAGGCCCAGGAAGTGTTTTAGATTTATTATTTGGATCAATAATTAGAACTCCAATATTGTTCCTATTTTTAATTATCTTATGTGCTCTAAGTGCTTATTTCGCATATACTAAAACACCATTATTCTTTAGAAACGTTGCAAAAGGAAGCACAGAGAAAAAAGTAGAACAGGCAATTAGAATTGGGGTTGCAATAGTATACTTTGTACTCCCGTTCCAATTTGATAGATTATTCGGGTTTAATGCTGGCTTGATGGCGATTTTCTTAGAAATAATTCTCTTTATTGTTTACGAATATTACCTAAAGAAAATTAAGAAAACAAGAAAAGCAATTAAAGTGTAAACGTGAAAGGTTTAAATTTACTTAATTCCTACTAATTCTAAACACTTATTTAGGAGAGGGTTGTTTGAAAATTGCGATTAATGGATTTGGAAGAATAGGAAAACTTGTGTTAAGAGAAGGAATAAAAGACAAAAATATTGAATGGGTAGTTAATCACCCACGAGGAATAGAAAGTGCAGAGCACGTATTCAAATATGATTCAGTTCAAGGAAAATATCTTGGAAAAGTAAAAATTGATGGAGATAACCTTGTTATTGATGGAAAAAAAGTAAAAATTATTTCAGAAAGAGCAAAACCAAAAGACTTACCTTGGAAAAGTCTTAGCGTAGACCTAGTAATTGAAAGCACAGGATTATTTAGAACTAAAGAAGATGCTTATGGACATATAGAAGCAGGAGCAAAAAAGGTAGTTATTTCTGCTCCTGGAAAAGGAGAAGGAATAGAAAGTTTTGTATTAGGAGTAAATGATTCAGAATTAAATGATTCACATGAAATAGTAGACAATGCTTCTTGTACAACAAATTGTCTTGCTCCAGTTTTAAAAGTATTAAATGATAATTTTAAAATAAAAAGAGGATTTATGACAACAATCCATGGATACACCGCAGGCCAAAATTTAGTAGATGGAACTCATAAAGATTTACGAAGAGCAAGAGCTGCAGCACTTAACATTGTTCCAACAACAACAGGCGCAACAAAAGCAGCAGGAAAAGTAATTCCAAGTGTAAAAGGAAAAATCGATGGAAAAGCCATCAGAGTTCCAGTACCAGTGGGTTCATTAGTAGATGTTACTGTAGAACTTGAAAAAGAAACAACAGTAGAAGAAATTAATTCTACAATGAAAAAAGCCTCAGAAACAGACTTAAAAGGAATTCTTGAATATACTGAAGAACCAATTGTTTCAACCGACATAATTGGAAATACGCACTCAAGCATTTTTGATTCCCAATTAACAAAAGTAGTTGGCGGAAATCTCGTGCAAATTGTTTCATGGTACGATAATGAAGCAGGATATGCTCAAAGAATATTTGAATTAGCATTGAAAATGAAAATTTAGCTGGGTGTGTTCAAATACCTCAAAGAAAAACCACCAACAATATTCTTAGAAACGCAGCAAAGAAAATCTTAAAATCTTCGTGCAATTATTAACGAATCAAGATTTTTTGATATCGACAAAAATGATGCATTGCCTTGCAATGGTAAAAGTAAAATAACTAATTCTAAAAATTGAAAAAGTTGTTGAACGGCTTCAGGTAATAATTAAATTTAAGAATAATTACTTTTTAAGAATTTTACAAATTCTTCCCCAAGATTTTCTAAGTGAAGATTCCCCTCATTTATTTCTTCTTCAGTTATCCTTTCAAACTCCAATCGAACATATTTACCGTCTGATGTGTAACCATTTACAATATAATGTTTATATGTTCCTCCAGTTATACAAAATGCACCTGTAAAATTTCCTTCTTTAATTTGCATTTTTTCATAATTTGTTCCTAAGCATTCATTTCTATTTAACGTTTCTTGCTTTGCTTTTTCTTTATCGTTGAAGAAAACTATGTGAAAAAAGTGGCTATAATTCCTTTTTTCTTTGTCGAAGTAGAGTTTTTGACTTATATTTCTAAATCCTGAAATATTATAACTTTTAGTCTGCAATTCGAAATCTTCAAACCCTGCACCTAAATTTTTGTAAAACGCTTCAGTTGGAAGCAACTGTTCTTCTGCAGAAGTTATAGGTTCTGCAGGGGGTTGTAAAATTACCCCAGACAAGATTATTGCTAAAGGAGTTGCAATGACAATTAATAATGCAAAGACTCCTATTATAGTCGCTTTTTTGTCTTTGTTTTCATTTCCGCCTTGTATAGTCATGACTGAAATAACTCCAACCAGTATTGCAAAAAAGAAAAGCAAATATTGGAATGGATTTATAAAAAAAATAAGTGCAAAACCAATGGCTAAGGCTAATGAGATAAACGGGTTTTTCGCGTAAAAATTAATTTTTTTAGTAGTTATTTTTTTATTTTCTTGCATTATTGTAACAAGTGATTATAACAATATAAAAGTTTAACTTTTATTCAATTTTGCTTGTTTGAGATTATACTTTTGGTAGCTACTACAAGCGTCTAATTTATTGCTTTCTATACTCGCCAAATTCTTTCAAATAGTTCTGTGGTTTTGAAAGCCACTCAAGTTTTTTAGGGTTTTTTACCCCAACAGAATACATTGGCTTCTTTGTTAACCCAAACTTTGGAAACTCCCGAGGAGAAATAAGTTGAATTGGCGGTGCTTTTTTGTAAGCTGGATTTTTCACAAATCCTTTTGTTGTTTCAAACCAACAAGCACCTTTTTTCTTTTTTATCGGCCCATAATTTGATTTGAAACCAGGGTAAACCCAATTCGCCATCACAAGTGGTTCTTTGGAAGAAGGGTTAACAGAAACATGCCCAAATCCAGGCAACATCAAACATTTATCCCCCTGTTTAGCATCAAAAACAAGGAATTCTTTGTTGCTCTGTAGCAAATAATGTGCTCTACCGCTTAAAACTTCATAAACTTCAGGCCAAGATGTGGTGGACCTTCCTTTTGGGGTTGGGTGAAAATGCCCAAAAGTTTTGTTAGGTTCATCACCAACATTGAAAGGGGGTAAAACCGTGATATCAAAACGTAAATTATTAGCAATAATTTTTTTACGATCTTTATCCATTGCTACATCGCGATACATGTAATAAAAATCATTCGAAGCCTTGGCTCTTGGGTTTTTGAGAACTGGTTTCATTTGCTCTTTAGTTCTAACATCAGGAATAACTTTTTTCATTTCTTTACCAAAAACAAGCTTATTTCCATTGAGTTTTATCGGCAATCCGCTAATTTCTTTTAAATCTTTTAATACCATATACTCATTAAGACAAATAGAAATAAATAGTTTGTCTTATATTACTTAATTACTTGGGGAGCTAAAAAAAATGAATTATAAAAGCATTTTTGATTACAAACTAAAAGGAAAAACTGTTTTTTTAAGAGCTGATCTTAATAGCTCTGTTGTAGAAGGAAGAGTAGTAATTTCTTCAAGATTAAGAGAACACTCAAAAACAATATATGCATTAAGCGAAGAAAATGCAAAACTTGTTGTGATGAGTCATCAAGGAAGACCAAACGAAAAAGGGTTTATTTCCCTTGAAAGACATGCTCATTTTATTAAAAAATTTATTGATAGCCCAGTAAAATTTGTTAAATGGGAAGATGATTTTGAAACAGAA
>CAZHFT010000094.1:0-3727 GCA_964531875.1 uncultured archaeon
TTTCTTCAAGACCTTTTTTAGCAGGTCCCAAATTCACTTTTTGAGTATGTTCTTCATTGTGATTAATTTTTCCCTCATAAATTGCAAAAGCAGCAAGACAAAATTCATTCTCGCAAGTGCCATCGCCATAATCTTTCTCATAAGAAAAACCACTAAGAACAGTAATAGGAATTTCTTCACTAATTCCATACTCATCAAGCAAACAACGTCTTGCCGATTCTTCAGAAGATTCTCCTGCAAGAACATGAGTGGTTGGCGAGTCCAAACCACCATTACCAACCTTATTCAAAGGCCTTTCATGTAAAATAAGAGCATTACCTGCATTAAAAAGCAATACTTGAATTGCCAAATGCTTCTTTCCAGGGGTTATATGGCATGATTTTCTATCAAGAGTTTCAGTTGTTTCTTTTCCATTAGAATTAACAAGTTTCATTATTTGATTAGGTTTATCCATTAATTTTTCATTCATAAACAAAACAAAAGGCAAAACAATTATAAGAATTGTTTTACAAGCAAAATAATTGGAAAGGTTGTTTTACAAGTAAATAATCAAAAAAAAGATTTATATAGTTAGATGAACCTAATTTTTTCATGCAAACGTGGCTTAAAATTTTGTTAATTATCGCCGCAGCAATAGTAGTATTGTTTGTGGTTTTACCTATAGTTATTGTAGTTATTGCAGCATTAGTCTTTCTAATTAATCCTACTCAAATTAGTAGTACTGGTGATTGTGCCGGATTCCAAAAATTGCCTATTGGAAATTTTGAAATAAGTAGTGATGGATTACAAATACAAATAACTAATCAAACAGGAAGAAACATTGAAGACGTTGGAATAAAAGCTAGTTTTGACCACGGGGAATACATTAATTCAAGTCAATATAATGGCGACGACGAAATTGTGGCAAATGCAATTACAACAGTTAGTTGGACCGGGCAAAATCTCGTACGTGCTTCCCATACAATGGACCTTGAAGTTTCCTATTTTGATGGTGATTTTACTCGAACTGCAACTGCTAGTTGCAGAGGTGTAGTAAATTAAAAATAAGTATTGTATACATAACTAGGTTTTTTTAATGGGGGGGAGAAGTGGAAGAGAGCGGAGAAAGAACCCCAGTGCAATCTCCAAAGACCGAAGAGTGGTAATTAGAAGGGAAGAAGATAGAATAAGAGAAGAAGCGATTAGAAAAGTGGAAGGGAAAAGACCAAAAGCTACTTTTAACGATCGCCAAAAAGCACTTGCGAAAATACGACTTCCAATAACAAGAAGGATTGAGGAAATCAATAATTTATTGGGTAGTGCAACTTCTACTAGAAAGAAGAAATTAATTAGTGAAAGAGAAAGACTAATTAAAATGGCTGAAAGTTGGGAAAAAAGGTAATTTACTGAGTATATTTATCTTTTAATTTTCCGAGTGTATTAGAAATTCCATTGACTGATTTTTGAATTGGTTTGCCAATATTGTATTCAAACCCTTTAACGATATCCTGTCTTTCAGCTTCGGGATCTGAAATAAAAGAAAGTTTTCCTTTTCGTCTTTCAATTAATCCAACATCAATTAAACGTTTCAAATGGTAGCGCAAAAGTTTCTCATCAATCTTTTTTTCATTTTCTTTCAAATAAGCTAAAAGTTCAAGCGTAGTCGGGCTTTGTTTTTTGGAGAGCTGAAAAACAAAAAATGAATCAAGAACGTCAAGAATAGTTGAGCGAGATTCTTTTTCAGAAATTAAACCAAAAGAAAGAGCAAACCACCTCAACAAAGAACGCTTAGTCATTGCCACTTCAGGAGGAAAATTCATCTGTCTAAGCGTAAATGTTTTACGAATCAATTCTGCTTCAGGAAACTCCATTAAAAACACCAAAAAAATATTAGAAAAACTAATTCAATATTAGGGTTTTTTAGTTTATAATCCTGAAGGATAGTATACATAACATTTTAAGTTTGGTTTAAAAATTTAGATTGTACAATAATACTACTGAGGGGTGTTGTTATATGCTTAAAATCGAAACTTCAATTTATCCATTTAGATTAAAATTATCAGACAAAAAACCAATTCAATTAAAAGTAAATATAAGAAATATGAATGATGAAGATGTTTTACTTTCTTATGATGTTTTAACCTCCAAAGCATTATCAATTGATAAAGGCGGGTTTAAAACAAGTTTAACCACTAAAGTTGGAAAAATGGAACCTGGTGAAAGAACCGAAGCATATTTTGAAATTTATCCAAAAACAATGACTCGTGAAGGAACATATCCTATTTTAATTCGTGCAACAGAACATTACGAATCTTATACTCTTGTTGAAAAAGAATATAAGAAAAAAATCGAAATTAAAGTTGATGCTTAATTAATCCTGTAATAATGTTAGTGGGATTATTGTTTTTTTGTTTCACTACTAAAACCTTGTAATATTTAAATTACAATGCCATAACTGTTTACATGCCAAAACCAACTCTAAAAAGAACTGCAAGAGGCTTAGCGTTTTCAGCTGCAATAGTTGGAGCAGCAGTAGGTGGTATCCGACTTGCAGGAATACATAAGCTGAGGGAACAAAGAGGAAATCTGTGCAGAACTCAGAAGAGGAGTGCATAAAATGAAACGCGTACAAAGATTTTTGCCAAGACTGAAGGGAGCTCTTGAAACAAGAAAAGCAAAGCAAAGAGCAGCCCGACAAGAGGCTAGTGAAAAAATAAGAGCTCACGCTGCTTTCATGGAAGCAGTTGAAACATTAATGCGTGAACAAGGATTATCTCGGATGGAAGCAATAAAGCAATTGGATACAATACAAATGGAACGCCTAAGAACAGAAGCAGGTGGACCGCCTGTTCCAGAAATAATCTATGTAGAACCTGCTTTTGAAGGCGCAAAACAACCAACCAAAAGGAAAAAAATAGCGAGAAAGACCAGAAAAGCAGTACCGCAGGAAAGAGTAGGATAATATTATTGCCTACAAATGCATTGAAAGTATTTAGAAAAAGGTTGGTGAAAAAATGAGAAGTCCAATAATCCCCCGAAGAACTTTTTTAAAAACCATTTTGATTGGTGCTAGTGCAGCTTCATTGGGTTCTGTTCCGAGAAGAAAGGAAACTGTTGAAGGTAGGGCTATTAGAAGAGAAAAAGAATCAAGAAGAAAAGCAATGGAACCCGAGCTGGTTGAGAATATCAAAGAAAGGATGATTTTGATTTTAAATGATAAAAAAGCTTCAGAAAAATTGAATAAAGAGCTTCTTGTATTGGTCGAAGCAAAGGAAAAGAATTTTGAAAAAGCAAAATCAAGTCATAGAAAGAAGTTGCTTGCTGCAATCAGAAAAGGCCCATTGGAAAATTCTTTACAGGAAGTTTCCAAACTTAAATGTGGGGTTATTCTGATGAGATACATGGTTGAGGGAGAAGAAAATAGTGCAAGAAAGAGAAAAGCTGTATCGGGGAGATTGAAAAACATAAACCAATTTTTAACATCACTCATAAATCCAGCATATGATTTGCTTCATACTAAAATTGAGAGAAGTGCAAAGTAAATAAACAATCAACAAAGTAGTTATGTATTGAAATGCTACATAATAGTATTTTATTAATTCTTGGTGCACTATTACTATCCTGTTTAAAATCACCAAAAAACCACTAAATTTGTCTAAAAATGCTCGTTTGAGGTTCAAATTTAGGAATTTTAGCTTTTTTGCTAAAATATTGCAAACTAACGAAACAAAACCTATTTTGTACGAAT
>CAZHFT010000095.1:0-3708 GCA_964531875.1 uncultured archaeon
ATTACCCCAAGAATTCTTTCTTTAAGATTAAAAGACTTAGAAAAGCAAAAAATAATTCAAAAAAATCTTGTTCTGGGAATGAGACCAAAAATCGAATATCGTTTACTCCCAAAAGGAGAAAAATTAAAGAAAACTCTTATTGAACTTGAAAAATGGGGCAAACAAGAATTGTGATTCATTCTTTCCCCAAAAGTATTAATTCTAAAAAAACAATAAGTAAATAGCTTAATTTTTTACAAAAAACAAATAAAAAAAGAACCTAAAAATGTTTTAGATAAAATAAGATTGTTTTGGAGGCGGAAAAATGGAAAAAGAAATTATTAAAAAAATTAAAATTACTCATTTACCAGAAACTACTAACATGGACAAAGAAGAAATTTACTCACACATCGAAAAAACATATGATAAAATTAATGAATTATTACCTGGCGAACTTGTAATGGAAATTCATTTCAAAAAAAATAAACAAGGAAATGAGAAAAGAGAAAAAGTTGAAATAAAAGCAGGAGCAATTATTGCTGGCTTTTCTTTTCACTCTTCTTTTTCAGGATGGGATATTAACAAGATATTGAAACAATCCTTATTAGCACTTGAAAGAGAAACAATTAAAGCAAAAACCTATAAAAGTAAGAAAACCTAAACCAGAGTTGTTTTTTGGTTCATATTTTAGTGTCGGCTTTGCTATTAACCAGTTAAGGGTTTATTAGTTCACTTTTGGAGGAATACCTATGAGCCTTATAACATTAACTTTCGGAGACAGGGGAAATTGTTATTCAGAAACACCCCATACTTTAATTTCTACTCCTGAAACAGCAATAGCTAACAAAGCAAAAAGCATTGGAGCAAAAGCACAAGCAATAATCAAAAAAACTTGTAATTTTTATAGCCAAAATGACATTTATGTAATTGCAGAAGTCATCAATGGATTTATTGGCCAAGACATGCAAGCCACATTAAACGGAAAAACAATGGAACTTTTAGAAATAGAATCTAAATTCGGACACAGTGCAAAAAAAGGAATGACTGTGGGTTTAACTCTTAAAGGAATTTCAAAAGAAGAATTAAAAACTGGCGAAACTATATTTTTCGAAAAAAACTAAAATCCCCAAAAGTAAAACCCTCTTTTGAGGGTTTTTTTATTCAAAAGTATTATGTAGCAGACATGCTTTTATATCTCTTTGGAGTTTATGTTTGTGATTAAATATGAATATGGTCGATCTTCTTCTCTTACTAAGTAATTGGTTCATGCTTGTAATAATAATGCTCTTAACAGTTAGAGCGATTTCTAAAGTTCAGCCTTATGTTAAGCAGGCAGTTGTTGCACAAACAATGTTCTATCTCTATCTTGCTTTTGGGTATTCATTAATTTCGGTTAGTGTTTTTACTTCTTGGGTTATTTGGTTTATTGGCGGAATTTGGGGATTGTTTGTTTTATTTATGACTTGGTTTATTCTTGTCATTATTTTCCTATCTCATAGAAAAATAAAGGAACATACCCTCAAAAAAGCATTTAACTTAGATTAATTTCTTTTATGTTCACTTTTGCTAATTAGTATTTTTATTTTCTCAACAGCGTCTTTTTGAGTAGTAGGGGTTTTTTTTCCTTCAAGAATTAAAGGTAAAAGCGAATCTATTGTTTCATAAGTTAATCCTAGTTCTTTTTCATCCTCTTGGTTTTCCCATAACTCCGCAGAAGGGGCTTTTTCTAAAAAACAAGAAGATAATTCTAGTTCTTTTGCTAATTCTCTAACTTCTGTTTTTAATAAATTAATAATTGGGGAAAAATCTGCTGCTCCGTCGCCGTGTTTTGTAAAATACCCTAAATAATATTCTGTTTTGTTGCCTGTCCCTACAACTAATGAATCAAAAGAATTTGCATAATTATACAATATATTTGCTCTTATTCTAGCACATATATTTGCTTTAGCGATTGGTTTTTGTTCCCAGGGCAACTCAGAAAAAGAATTGATTATTTTATCTATAGGCACAATAAAATAATTACATTTTAACTTTTTTGCAAGATTTTCTGCATCAGAAGTGCTTGTTTTCTTTGTGGTTTTGGTATTTGGCATTAATATTGCAGTAACCCTTCCAGGAGATAGTGCTTCACAAAGTAAAGCCAAAACTACTGCAGAATCTATTCCTCCACTTAATCCAATAACTGCTTTGGTTTTTCCTTGTTTTTGAAAAAAGGACTTTATTTCATCAATTAGTTTTTCTTTCATTTTACTCTTCTTCTTTTTTACTTTTCTTCTTTTTGTATTAGTTATACTATTTTTTCAAGATCACTAATATCTTTCAATTCAAAATCTGCTTTTACATCAGAATCTGGAAAAATCTGGCCATATTTAGCAAGTGCTGTTTTCATACCCATTGCTTTTGCACCTTTAATATCTCTTTCAGGGTTGTCGCCTACAAAAAGAATTTCGCCTGGAGCACATTTCAAAACATCTATTGCGGCTTGAAAAGGAAATGCGTTTGGTTTTAATTTTCCAGTATCGTCAAGAGTTACAACAAAATCAAAAAAAGCACTCAACCCCATTTCTGCTAATCTCAACCAAGCCCTTAGCTTTGGAGCATCACTAACAATCCCTAAATGAATCCTTTTTTCCCGAAGAGCAATTAATGTTTTTCTTACATGAGGATAGGGTTCTAAATATCCTGTTTGCATTCGCCTATAAGCGGCAATTCCAGCAGAAAGAATTCGATAATCTATTTCCCCAGTTGTTTCTTTTAAAAATTTTTGAAAAATTTCTTGGTGTTCTATTCCATGCACTCCATATAATTCAAATAATTTATTATAAGCCGTTTCTTGATCCATTTCAAGGCCTGCATCAACCATTGCAGAAATTGCTGCTTCACAACTAATTTTTTTCATTCTTAAAAAATCAAGTAAAGTATTATCTAAATCAAAAAGAACTGCTTTTACCATACGTTAGTTGTACTAAGAAAAGAATAATAACTAATTTTTTTAGAAAAAAGTTTATATACAACATTCACCCTTTTTAAGCATGGAAGAAGTAAAAGAAATGTTTGTAAAGGCAGTATTTTTCTTTACTACTGGAGTTATTCTTGCCTCACTTTTTGCATGGAGTATGATGCAAGGGGTTTTGATTCATTTTAGTGGAAATGATGTTGTTGCGTTTTATTATTATTTTGTAGGGTGGATTTCAGGAATTGCTGCGTTTAGCTTATATTGGCAAGCAAAAAGCCTATTTCATTATGCGAAGATTTCAAATTAAAAAAATTATTTCTTTTCTTTTTTAACTGGTTTTTTTTCTTCAAAGTCTTCATTAAAATCTTCGATATCTTCATTATCCAAACCAAGATTTTTTAAAATTTTATCGTGGTCTTCAAGAGTCAGTTTATTGAAGTCTTCTTGCCAAATTTTCATATCTTCGGTCATAGGTAAAGGTTTTCCTTCTTTTTTCTTTATAACCATAAATCAATAATAGAACTTGTATCTTTTAAAAAGTTTTGATTAACAGAGGATATTTATTCTAAAAAGAAACTACTCTTTAGCGATGGAAAAAAAAGAAACTATTTTAGACAAAGAAAAACAAAAGTACTTAAATAGGTTAAATGAAGAACTGTTAATTACAGGGTATAGTAAAAAAACGATTAAAATGTATACTATGTATATTAGAAATTTACTCCAAACGATTAACAAATCTCCAAACGAAATAGAACGTGCCGATATTGTTTCTT
>CAZHFT010000096.1:0-3567 GCA_964531875.1 uncultured archaeon
TATTTTATGAATTACTCTGTATGCTTCTACTTCAAGAGGCCAAACAACAAGAGCGTTTCCAATTCGCTTAGAAAGAATTAATCTTTTTTGAACAAGTTTTTTTAAATAATAAGAATAATTAGTTGAATGTTTTTTTTTGTGTTCGCGAGTAGAAATATTTTCATTAAACTGTTCAGCAATTTCAAGAGCAGAAATTGGCCATTTTTCTTTAACAATTTCAAGAATATTTTTTTCCTTAATAGTTAAATCTGCAATGCCAGAATCTTCAATCATATATTGCTAAATACGTGCTTTTGAGTATAAAAAAGTAACTCTTTTTCTGGCATGCCAGTTCTATCGAGTTCTAAGCAAAGCGAAGAACGAAGATAGTACGCTCTCCCTCCGCGAGCAGGTGGAGTACTAATGCTTTCTTCTTAATCTCAATAGGTATTCAAAGTGTTCTATGTCTGATTTTCTTAGTAAAATTATTAGTCCTGCAATTATGATTAGCGAGTATCCTGTTATTTCTAGTATTGTGTGGGTTTCATTGAAAATTAAAAATGCGATTATTGATGCAAAGATTAATTCGGCTAGGGTTATTATTGACGCTATTGATGCTTCAAGTTTTTCAAGTGCGTAATAATAAAAGTCACTTGCGAGTCCTCTGAATAATCCTATTATTGCCATCAGTAAAATTAAAAACCAAAGATTTTCGTGTTGTGGAATTCCTGAAAATAAAAACATTGCAATTGTTAAACAAATTACTCTAAATCCCGTAGCGTAAATTGAAACTGTGTGGTAGGAGTAGTCTTTGAGTTCTCTCCCTGTGATAATGTCCCCTGCGTAGGTTAGTGCGGAGATGAGTGCAAGAATCATGCCTATGTCAAGCGAGATGTTTGCGGGATTTGTTATTAGGCATACTCCAATTATTGTTAGTGCTAATCCTAATAATTTTTTTAAATTAATTTTTTCGCCTAAGAAAAGAACCGCAAAAACAAGTACCCATGCAGGAGCAGTGTATGCAATAAAATAAACTGTTGAAAGAGAGGTGTACAAAATAGCTGCAATAAAAAATAAAGGAGTTGCTAATCCAAATAATCCATTAAGCAAAATTAGTTTTAATTCGGGAATATTATCAACGATTTCGTGTTTTACTTTTTTAAAATCAGAAATTATCCAAACTGAAATGAATCTAAAAATAAATAAAATCCAAAGAATAAACAAGTAAGGCAATCCTGCATCTAAAAAAATTTTGTAAGAAATTCCTCCGATTGCCCAAATTAGAGAAGCGGCAATTAATCCAAGCACTGCAACTTTTTGTTCCATGAGCAATAGAAAGGAAGAAGGGCTATTTAATTATTATAGGTCATGACCCATTTTTTTCTTTTTAGTTTCTAAATAGTATTTGTTGTATTTGGTTACTTTGCCTTTAATTGGAATTTGTTTAGTAATTTTTAATCCAAATCCTTCTAAACCTAAAAGTTTTTTTGGGTTGTTTGTTAGAACTCTAATTGAAGTTAATCCTAAATCTCGAAGTATCCTTGCACCTGTTCCATATTCTCGAGAATCAGCAGAAAAACCTAGCGCAAGGTTTGCTTCAACAGTATCTTTTCCTTTGTCTTGTAATTCATAAGCACAAAGCTTGTTTATTATTCCAATTCCTCTGCCTTCATGATGAGGAATGTAAAGAAGAACTCCTTGTTTTTCTTTTTCAATTAGTTTCAAAGAATTTTGAAGTTGTTCATTACAATCACATTTTTTACTATGAAAAACATCCCCTGTAAGACAAGCCGAGTGAACTCTAACAAGAACATTTTTTTTGTTTTTTATTTTTCCTTTTACTATTACAATGTATTCTTGTTGTTTAACCAAGTCAATATATCCAATTGCTTTAAAGTCGCCAAATTTTGTTGGTAAAAAAGTTTCAGTTATTTTTTTGACTTTTAAACCATTTTTCAAACGATACTCAATTAGACTTTTAATTGTAATAATTTTCAAAGAATATTTTTTACAAAATATTTTTAATTCAGGAATTCTGGCCATTGAACCATCAGAATTCATTATTTCACAAATAACTCCAACAGGATTCATTTTTGCTAAAGAAAGTAAATCAACTGCTGCTTCGGTGTGCCCTGTTCTTTGAAGAACTCCTCCATCTTTAGCAACCAATGGAAAAATATGCCCAGGTCTACTTAATGAAGAATGTTTAGAAGAATTAGATAAAATTGTTTTAATTGTTAAAAGACGGTCTTTGATGCTTATTCCGGTTCCTCCTCTAGAAGCATCAACAGAAACCGTAAAAGGAGTCTCAAACCTATCTGTATTAGCAGTCATCTTGGGTAAATCCAATTGAAGTGCTTTATTCGCAGTAATAGGCACACAAGTAAGCCCTCTTGCCTCTTTAGCCAAAAAATTAAGGTTTCTTTCATTAGCTTTTTCGGCAGCAAATAGAATGTCCCCTTCGTTCTCTCGGGATTCTCCGTCCACAACAACAACCATTTTTCCTCGTTTCAAATCCTTTAAAACAGATTCTACAGAGTCAAATTTAAAAGCCATAAAAAACACTAATTATAGTATATAATCAATTCAAAATGAACTTACTTAAAAAAGTTACGTTAATCAAAAAAGAGTAGAGCCAAATGGAAAAAACACATTTTACAAGAGCGCCAAAAATAAAAGACTTAGAAAAAGTTTTGAAAAACGGAGAAAGACAAATCTTTACAACAAAAACAGCAAAAGAAAGAATGAGTAAAAAAGCAATTGAATTAATAAAAAAATATAATGCTGAACTAATAATTGAAAGTGCAAGAGGAAGACCAATTTCATTAGGATTACAAAAAATATCTCAAATAGTAGAATTACACCGGGACAATAGAACTTATAGAGAAATTGAAAACTTAACTGGAATTTCAAAAAGCACTTGTCATTACTTAATCAAATATGCTGAAAGACAAAAACTAAAACAAGGAAATAATGTTGTTTACTTATAAATTGTTTTTCTGAGTGAACAAAATGTTTTTATACAGGAACAATAATATATTTATATGTCTCAAATAAACTTCTTAACTGCAGAGTCATTTAAAATAATTGAATTATTAATTGGAACAAAATATTACTTACGAGAAATTGCTGAAAAAACAAAATATGCTCCAAGCACAGTATTCAAAATAGTTTCTTTACTTTCATCTAAAAAAATGTTATTTTCTAAAGAAAATAAAAATAGAAAATTTTTTTCATTAAACTATGGTTCTCCTTTAACAACAAATGCACTAAAAATTATTTCAATAAACAAAATAATTACATCTAAAGCATTTGTGAAATTAACCAAACTAAATCCAATTGGAATACCATCTTGTGCAAAGTTACTTAGGATTTGACCATTCGGTGATCTTAAAGATTCAAGTGTAGCAACTAACTTATTACCATCCCAACCGTATTCTAAAATTCTATGAGATGCGTCTTTATAAAGAACAGTCATTTGACGATGAGGGTTTTTATCAATAGGATGATCAAGCTCCCCTAGAAAACTACCAGCTTCAACTCTTTCCTTAATCTGGATAGTTTTTTCCAAGTTGTTATTTTTTTGTG
>CAZHFT010000097.1:0-3510 GCA_964531875.1 uncultured archaeon
AAGACCGTTCGCTTTTAACAGTAATTGCACTAACTCCATGGATATAATTTTTTTTATTTTTTTTAGGTAACTTTGAAACAATTATCGCAATAGTATTTTTTCTTTTTCCATTTTCAAAATTCTCACTTACTCCTTTTGTAATAATTACCTTAATTTTTGCTTCTTTTAATTTACTTTTTTTAAAAGTTTTTTCAATTTCCAACGCAAGGTCTTTTTTTGAATAAGTAGGATTAAAACCAAGTTTTTTACACGAATCAAAAAGTCTATTTAAATGGTCAGTTAATCTGAATATTTTTCCATTATACGTTCTAAGTGTTGAAAAAGCGCCTTCTCCAAAAATAAATCCTCTATCAAAAATGCTTATTTTTGCATTTTTTTCAGTAAAAAAACTTCCATTTATGTAGACAACCATGTTTTATCGTTAAATTTAGTAATGGAATTATTTTTATTTTGGTTGTATGCAAAAAATACATTGGGGGTAATTAAATGAGTTTTATTGAAACCATTTTAAAATCAAAAAAACAAAAATATTTAGGCGTTTGTATTCCAATTCATTCAAAAATTGAATCGAATAATAGCGCGGTAAATGAAACTAATTGTGATTCAAATAATACTGAATCTGTTTCTTCGCCTGCTGAATTTGAAGTTGAAGGAATTTATGAAATAAAAAAAACAATTATGGTGACTGGCCGAGTTTCTTATGGCTATCTTTCAACTAAATCAAATTTAATTTATTGTGGTTCCCAAGTTGAATTAAAAGAACTTTTAAAACATGGAAAAATCATTGATAAATTAAAAAATGGCGAAGTGGGTTCCTTTGTAATTGTTCCAGAATTTAGCCTAAGAATAAAAACAGGCGATGTACTAGAGTTTGAGTGAATGCCGAAAACTAGAGGGGTTCGTCGAAAATCAGTATCTCCTGAGTTAGCTGTACGAGTTACAGAATTAAAGAATACTTGGCCGAGAGTACCTAAAGGATTTTGGGAAAAAATAGAATCTGGGGAAGTAACTCGTAAACATTTAAATAGGTTCAATTTATGGCTAAGGCAAGGTTTTTATTAGTTATTTTAATAAACTTTAATTGGTAATAACGGGTTTTGATGGTTTGACCGTAAAATAATTTTTTTTGCAGGAGTACCGAAGTGGTCAAACGGGATAGACTCAAAATCTATTGACTCAGCGTCTCCGTAGGTTCGAATCCTGCCTCCTGCATTTCCGACCTGCTCGTCGGAAGAGAGCGTGCACCTTCGGTAGCACTTGCTTTTGATTCGCTCCTCTGCATTTTATTTTTCAAAAACCTTAGAAATTGTGCAAACTTACCTAATGCTTTTTAAATATTTTTAAAGATGATTATTAGTATGAGAAGGGATTTACATCCTAGTCCATCAAACAAATTCTGTTGATTTATCAAATTCTAACGATTTATCTAATTTTAATTATAATTTAGGGTTTATTGGCTTTGGCAAAATGGCTCAAGCAATTACTTCTTCTATTGCAAATTCTGGTTGTGCTAAAAAAAGAATCGCTTGTTTTGATAGAAATAAAGAAAAAAAAGATTTAATTTTAATAAATGGTTTCGAATTAAAAGAACTTGAAGCGCTAGTTAAAGAATCTGATTTTATTTTTATTTGTGTAAAACCAAAGGATTTTGACTCGTTATTAAATAATATTGCTAAGTTCATAAATAAACAAATTTTAGTTTCTATTGTTGCTGGAAAAGATTCGGAAAAAATGATTTCAATAATCGGAAATAAAAAAGTTGTTAGGGTTATGCCAAATATTGCTGCAATTGTTTCAGAATCAGTTAATGCTTTTTCTGCTAAAAACTTATCTGAAAATGAGGAAAAAGAAATTAAATTACTTTTAAGTTCTTTTGGAGAGGCTATTGAAATTGAAGAAAATTTTTTTAATTCAGTAACCGCCATAAGTGGTTGTGGTCCTGCTTTTATGGCTTATTTTATTGAAACTTTTTCTGCTGTTGCTCAGGAAAATGGCTTAGAAAAAAAATTAGCGGACTCTTTGGTTATTCAAACAATTGTTGGAACAATTTCTTTGTTAAAAAATGATTTTTCAGAAAGTAAAATAATTGAGTCAGTTTCATCTCCTGGCGGAGCAACTATTGAAGGTAGAAAAATTCTTGAAGCAGGCGAATTTGAAAAAATCATTAAACAAACAATCAATGCTTCTAAAAAAAAGTCTGAGGAGTTGAATAAAAAATGAAAACTCGTCCAAAAAGAATTGTTGTAAAAATAGGAACCAATTCAATGATGAAAAATGGAAAAATTGATAAAGCACTTATTAAAAGCTTAGCTCAGGAGTTGTCTAGTTTGAGGGTTCTTGGTTCAGATGTTGTTTTGGTTAGTAGTGGAGCCATCGGTTTTGGCATTGAAAAAATGAAAATAAACTTTCCCACTGAAATGCCAATGAAACAAGCAATGGCATCTATTGGACAAAATTTGTTAATGAATGAATATGAAAGAAATTTTAAGAAATTTGATCAAACAATAGCTCAAATTTTGGTTACGCCTCAATCATTTGTAGAAGATTTACAATTAAAAAATTTACAGAGTGCTGTTGAGTCTCTTTTCAGTTTAGATGTTATCCCAATTATGAACGAGAACGATGTTGTTGCAATTGATGCTCTTTCTGAAGAAAAAGTTTTTTCAGATAATGATGGTTTGGCTGCGCTTGCAGTAATTAATTTTGAAGCAGATTTATTGGTTATTTTGACTGATGTTGACGGAGTTTTTACAGATAATCCTAAGGAGAATCATTTAGCTGAAAAAATTCGCAATTTAGAGGATTTGTTAAACAAATCGATAACTGCACGTAACAAGTCAACCTATGGTATTGGTGGCATTAAATCTAAAATATTCGCCGTAAATAAAGTTTTGGAAAAAGGAGTTTCTGTTGCAGTATGCCAAGCAAGAAAAGGAGCTATTGCAGATGTTATTAATGGTAAATGCACAGGTTCCTTTTTTGAGAAGGGGAAGTATTCATGAATTCAATTGTTTTAGAAAAAGTTAAAAATGCTAGAAAATCATTTTTAGAAATAAGTGTTTCTTCAAGCAAAGAAAGGAATAATGCTTTAGAAACTTTAATTACTTTATTGAAAAAAAATAAGAAGAAGATTCTTTCTGCTAATGAGTTGGATGTTACTGATGCAAAAAAAGAATGCATTAGTAATTCTTTGTTAAAGAGACTTGAATTATCCGAATCTAAATTTAATGAAATTTTAAGCATAGTAAAAAGTATTTCTTTACAAAAAGAAATTATTGGAAAAGAAATTTCAAAGACCCTTTTAGATACGGGTCTTGAATTAACTCAAGTTAGTGTTCCTTTAGGTGTTGTTTGTGCTATTTTTGAAGCAAGACCAGATGCTGCTATTCAAATAAGTTGTTTAGCAATTAAAACTGGAAATGCTGTTTTGTTAAAAGGCGGCAAGGAAGCAAAAAATTCAAACTCTTTTTTGGTTAAATTAATTAGAGAATCTCTTAAGGCTAATTTGTT
>CAZHFT010000098.1:0-3438 GCA_964531875.1 uncultured archaeon
GAAGGTCTATTGGGAGCTGATCTTGAAATGAGGGAACTTCAGAAAGAAGGGAAGATTGGTAGAATTGAAGTTAGTCTTGAGCGGAAGGATAAACGAACGTATTGCGATATCCAGATTCCTACTGCTTTGGATCAATCGGAGACAACACTTGTTGCAGCTGCGATTGAGACAATTGAACGTGTTGGTCCTTGCGATGCTCAAATTGAGATCGAAAGAATTGAAGATGTTCGAGGAAGCAAAAGGGATTATATTATCGAGCGAGCTAAAAAGTTAATGCAACAGATTGAGGGCTCAACTGATTCAAGAATTATTTCGAACGAGATTAAAGATTCAACTAAGCTGAGTTCATTGACTGAATTTGGTGCAGATAAAGTTGCATGTGGAGATCTTTCAGGTAAAGAGATAATTGTTGTTGAGGGAAGAGCAGATGTTGTGAACATGATGAAGGCTGGTGTTAGAAATGTTGTTGCTATGAATGGTACAAAGCTTCCGAGAGGAATTAGCGAACTAAGTAAAGGTAAAGAAATAACTTTTTCAAAACCTAATTATTATGTCATATTTAGAAAAATAGAGTATATAAAAACTTTTTCAAAATTTGCAAAAATATATAAAACTAAAATAAATGTTGAATATTCCAAATATCATAATGTGAATAAGCGGGATAATTCAAATTCAGATTATTTAAAATTAAAAGTAAAAAAAATAAAGAAACTTAAATCAAAAATGAAAGTTTATAATATTGCAGTTCAAAATAACGAAAATTATTTTGCAAATAATTGTTTGGTTCATAATTGTGGTAGAGCAGGTAGGCCTAAGTATGATTCTGAAGGCCAAGCTATTTTGATTGCTAAAACAGAATTAGAAAAAGATGATTATTTTGATTATTTTGTTAATGGTGAAATTGAGGATGTTGCTTCAAAACTTGCGTCTGAGTCTTTATTGAGGTTTCATTTGCTTTCGGCTATTGCTTCTGGTTTTATTTTTGATTTGGATTCTGCTGAGCAATTTTTTTCAAAAACTTTTTATGCGGAACAATCTCGTGATTTGTCTTATTTGTTTACTAAAGTAACTAGTATTGTTAGAGGGCTTGAGGAAATGGGTTTTGTTGATGCGGATGAAAACCGAATAGATGCTACTAATTTAGGCAAACGTGTTGTTCAGCTTTATTTAGATCCGGATTCTGCTTTTAGAATAATTACTTCTTTGAGAAAAAATAATTTTGCTGATTTATCTTATTTGTTTTTGATTACAAATACAGTTGAGTTTTTTCCTTTGTTCAATGTTCCTAAAAATAAAGAACTTGAATTATGGGAGTTAATCCAAGAAGAAAAAGCTTTATTGCCAGTTAATATTGATGTTGAAATGTATTCGGATAATTTTTTGTTACAAAAGTATTGGACTAGTTTTTTGTTAAAGGAATGGATTAGTGAAGTTAAAGAACAAGCGTTAGTTGATGAGTTTAAAATTCAACCAGGAATTTTAAGAGCAAAACTTAGCAATGCTGATTGGCTTGCGTATTCTGCGCTTGAATTGTCTAAAGTTCTTGGTTTTGAAGAACATTTTGTTTATTTGAACAAAATTAGAAAAAGATTAAAATCAGGAATTAAAGAAGAACTTGTTGCACTTTGTGAATTAAGAGGAGTTGGAAGAGTTAGAGCAAGGCGAATGTTTAATGCAGGAATAAAATCTATTAAGGATGTTAAAAAAATTGATGTGAAAGATTTGGAACGGGTTTTGAGTCCAAAAATCGCGTTGAAAGTTAAAGCACAGTTGACTTTAAAGAAATAATTTTTTTATTTTGCTGATTTACATTTCAAGTTCTTTTTCCATTAATCCTCTAATTTTAAGTGCACTATACCCAAGTTTAATTAGTCTTGTTTGTCCTTTGATTCCTTTTCCTGAAGCAGT
Source organism: uncultured archaeon (assembly GCA_964531875.1). Classification (GTDB taxonomy): domain Archaea; phylum Iainarchaeota; class Iainarchaeia; order Iainarchaeales; family Iainarchaeaceae; genus UBA493. Next base: position 1,909 of record CAZHFT010000098.1, read on the forward strand.
TATTAAAATTAATCCATACATTTCTAATTCATTAATGTATTGGCGGTACCATCTCGAACTTACTACTGATTCTTTGTATCTTTTTGCAATTCTACAATATTCTTCATAAATTTCTCCTGAAAAAAGAACCCCTTTTTCGGTTTCGCCAGTTATTTTTTGCATTGGTTTTTTTTCAAGTGAAAGTTTTGCTATTGCGTAAATAACTAGTTTTTGTTGTTCCGGGAGAGTAGAAAGCATGTTGAAAATTAATTCTTCTTCTACTTGGGATTTTGCTTTTTTTACATCTTCGTCGGTTACTTTTTCTATTTCTTTACGATCTGCGAGGTCTCCTGCTCTTAAAAGAAGCATTACTGCTGTTCTTGCATCTCCTGATTCTTGAGCCGCAATTGCTGCTGCAAGGTTTATTGCAGATGTTTCAACAGTTCCTGGTTTGAATGCGATTTTTGATCGTTGAAGAAGAATTTCTGATAATTCTGCTGCATTGTAAGGTGGAAAAACAAGTTCTTTTTCACATAAACTACTTTTTGTTCTGGGGTCAAGTTTATCTTTGAACATTAAATTGTTCGAAATTCCTACAAGAGAAATTCCTCCAATTGTAAGTTCATCATTTCCTCTGGTTAAACTATAAACCAAATCATCTACGTCTTTAATTTTATCGATTTCATCAAGGACAAGTACTAATTGATTTCCTTTTTTTGCATAATCTAAAAGTTTTTCATAAACAAAAGCGCTTGAAAAACCAAGAAAATTTTCTTCAGGGTAAAGTTCTTTTACTATTTTAATCAGTACACGATATTTAGAATTGTGATTTCTACAATTAACATATGTTCCTTTAACTGGAAGATTTTTATTTGAGGCAAATTCTAATAATTGTTGCACTACATGTTTAGTGACTGCTGTTTTTCCTGCCCCAGTTTTTCCATATAAAAAAAGGTTATCGGTTTTTTTGCCGTGTAAAGTTTGAGAAAGAATATTAGAGATTTTTTCAATATAAGTTTCGCGAAATGGAAGTACTTTAGGAGTGTAATGAGGAGAGATTAGGTTACGGTCAAGAAAAATAGTTTCTCTTGCAAATTCTTTTTCAAAAATATTGTCCAAAAAAACACCCTAAATTAATAGGTAGTTAACAAATAAAAAAACAGGCAGTTACGGAAGTGAACAACTTCCAGTAATAGTGTTTGGTTTCTATACTTTTTTTATGTAGTACGCTGGTTTTTTTTGAGGTAGTTTTTTTATTTTTTTCTAGGTTAAGTTAAGTTTGTTACTATTGGGTAGTGTTTAATCGTGTAAATGTTAGTTTATTCGCGATAAACTTAAAAGAAGATTTAGCACAATCTTGTAAGTAACTATATTTTGTTAATAAAGGGGTGATTTTAGATGGCTTTTCTTGAGAAGCTTGTTGGAAATAAAGAGGAAGTAGATATTGAAGAATTTTTGAATACTTTAGATGATGAGGATGAAGATCCTTATGAGGATGCAGATGCATTTGTTAAACCAATTTCTTTGCAAAACGAAGAGGATGCTAAACTT
>CAZHFT010000099.1:0-3414 GCA_964531875.1 uncultured archaeon
TAATTGGCTGAGTTATTTTCAATATTGCATTAAATCCTATTCCTTGAACACTACTCAATAATGCACGTATAACTGCTAAATTGTGTTTTTTAGACACAAATTCTTGAATTTTTTTAAAATCATCCACCAAAAAATCACTAACTATCAAAAAAATACCTAATATCTTTTGTATACTTATGTCTTTTTAAATATCAGTGTTGTAAGATAATAACGTCAAAAAGCTCCTAGCTTTTTGGTGGGGTTTCACCTTCTTTAGTTGGTGGGGGTTTTAATTTTGAATTGGAGAAGTTTTGTAAAAGAAGTTCCAACGATTTCGGTTCCTAAAATAAAGGCTTCTAGTCTTGGTTATGCGTATCGGAAAGTAGATAGTAGAAGCCGAACCTCCACTTTAGAATTAATGATTCGATAAATAAGGGTTCTTTTAATTACTTTTTTGTTGTTGTGTTAGTATGATTGAAGGACAAATAATCGGATTTATTTTAACTGCTTTAGTGGCAATTATTGTAATTTATTTTGCTTTCAAATTAGGAAAAAAAATGGTAATTTTACTAATTAATAGTTTTCTTGGATTAATTGCTCTTGTGTTACTTAATTTTGTTCCTCAAATTAGTATTGAAATCAATATGTGGAATGTTCTAATTGTTGCTTTAGGGGGAATTCCAGGCATTATTTTAGTAGTATTGCTTAATTTGTTAGGCGTAGTTTTCTAACTTAAATTTTCTATTTTTTTTGTATTGTCTTTTCAACTAGTAATAAGTAGGGTGTTAGGATTCCTAACTCGAAATAATTTTATGCTAGAGTGCCTTTGGTTTATTCGGTGAACAAATCTGTTATCCAAAAATTGAACAAAAAAAAGGGACTGACTAAGCTAACCCGCTTTCAGGGTACTACAAACGTTTTTGAGTTTAGTCCCTTTACACTTATCTTTACTTGTTTGCAGATAGTTTTTTATATTCTGACTGAGTCATATTTCTATGCCGATTCCTCTTAATGTTAAAAAAGCAGCTAAACGAGTAGTTAGGGCGGTTAAGCATCCCATAAAAACTTCTCGAATGGTGAGTAAGATTAAACGTCTAACCGCGCTTAGAGAATTAAGAGCTGAATTTTCAACAAATCCTGATAAATTAATTACTACTAAAGAGTTGAAAAATAGGTTAATTGGTTGGGTAGAAAATAAAAATTATACAAAATTAAGCAGAGTGCCTCGTGAAAAGAAGCAAGCATGGATAGACCGAGAAGTTGAAAGGATTATTGAAGACCAGATTTTATACTCTGGGACTTCGTTTAGTGGCAGGTATGCTAGAAGAGCGACAAGGTAAATTGTTGAGTTTGTGAATCTATTTTTTTATAGCTAGTCTAAGGACAAGGGGTTTTTACTATTTTGTATTAGTGATTATTCTATGAAAAAGTTAATTGTACTTGGGCTTACTGGAAGCATTGCTTCAATTAAAGCATTTGATTTGTGTAGGCTTTTAAGAAAAAGAGGATTCGATGTCCAAGTTGTAATGAGTAGAGCAAGTCTCGGGATAATCTCTAAAGCTACAATGGAATGGGCCTCTGATAAAGAAGTTATTACAAGTATTAGTGGAAAAGTTGAACATGTAAAATTATTCGGAAAAGGAGGAAAAGCAAGTCTTTTTTTGATTGCTCCTGCTACTGCAAACACAATTTCTAAGGTCGCTATGGGTATAGATGATACTCCTATCACTACCTGTGCAACAACTGCGATTGGTTCTGGCCTCCCCGTGCTTATTGCTCCTGCAATGCACGAACCAATGTATGACCATCCAATAGTACAAAAAAACATTGATTTTTTAGAAAAAGAAAAAAGAATAGAAATGGTTTCTCCTTTAGTTGAAGAAGATAAAGCAAAGATGGCGCCAATAGAACAAATCGTTCTTGCGGTTGAAAGAAAATTAAGTAAAAAAAAACTCGAAGGAAAAAAAATTCTAATTGCCAACGGAGCAACCTATTCTAAGATTGATCCAATGCGAATCATAACTAACTTATCCTCAGGAAAAACTGGAAAACAACTACAAAAGCAATTCTACATAACTGGGGGGTTGGTGGAATTAATTGAAGGAGGGGAGTATAAAGAATTTTGTAAAAAAAACCTTTCTAAATTAAAAAAAGAGATTGATTATTTTATTGTTCCTGCTGCTTTGAATGATTTTGAACCAAAAGAGTATCGGAACAAGGTTAGTTCCTCTAAAAAATTTGTTCTTGAACTTGAACCAACGGAGAAGCTAATTTCTATTGTGCGAAAAAAATTTCCTTTGTTAAAAATTGTTGCATTTAAGGCGGAAACAAATAAAACAAAAAAACAATTGGAAAAAATTGGTTTGGAGTTTTTGAAAAAAAACAAGGTTCAATTGGTTATTGTTAATGATGTTTCAAAATACCCTGCGGGTTCTGATTCAAGTGAAATGGGTATTGTTTCTAAGAAAAAAGTTGTTTGGGTAAAAGCAACTAAAGAAAAAATTGCTAAAAAAATTGTTGAAGAAATAAGTAAAATATAATAAAAAGTTAATTATTTTTTTTCAAGTATTTCTAATCCTGGTAATGGTTTTCCTGATAAATATTGGAGTAGTGCTTTTCCTGCTAATGAAACATGTGAAAAGTCTTGGGGTAATAAACCGAATTTGGTAAGTGCTCTTTCTGTGTCTCCTCCTCCAATTATTGAAAAACAACGGTGGAATGCTATTGATTCTAATGCTTTTTTTGTTCCTATTGCAAAAATCTTTTTTTCATACACCCCCATTGGTCCATTAAATATAACCATATCAGCTGCTCTTATTTCTTTTTTAAATAACTCAGTAGTACTTCTGCCTATGTCTTTTGGAACATATTCTGAAGGTAGTTCATTTAGTGGTATTTCTTTTCGTACTTTCCCTTGGATAGATATAGCTAAATCTATTGGTAACACGATTTTTGTTTTATATTTTTCAAGAATCTCTTTTGCCTGAGGAATTAATTCATTTAATCCTTTTTCTTTAAAGAATTCTTCTTTTGCGCCAAAATCTATTCCTTTTGCTTTTAGGAAAAGATCCCCAAATAGCCCACCTATACAAACTTTATCGCAGAGTTTATTTTCAAGCATTCCTGCTAATAAGTTTACTGAATCTTTTAGTTTTGCTCCGCCAAGTAATAATAATTTGTGGTGTTTTCCATTTTCTAATTCGTTTAATGCAATTAGTTCTTTTTCAAGATTTGGTCCAATAACACAAGGCATGTATTTTTTAAAACCTATTACTGTTGCATGTTGTCTATGACACACGCTTAAAGCATCTTGCACAAAGAAGTCTCCTAGTGGACCTAATTTTTTTATGAACTCATCTTCACCATGTTCTTCTGCTGTTTTTTTCTGTTGTTCGTTTTTTTGTTGATCGTTTTTTTGTTGTTGTTTTTTTAATT
>CAZHFT010000100.1:0-3365 GCA_964531875.1 uncultured archaeon
TGAAAAATCTTTTTTTGTTTTAGGTTTGTACTTTGGAACTACTTCAAGTTTTCCTCTGAGTTTTTTATGCAATTCAACTGCATCTTCGTTAATACCCATAACCAAAAAAATCCTGCCACAGGTATAAAAACATATCCAACATTTTCAAAAAATTAAGTATTTATTTTCGACAATTAGCTAGAAATTAAATAAAAAAAAATTAAGCCGTTGGATTATCTACTCTTCCAATAAATAGAATACTTCCAGTTTCATTTTCCTGAATCACAAAAATAAAAGGATGATTTGCTTTAAACTCTGGTATTTGATAAGGTTCTACCGCGGTAATTGGCATTATTACTGCTGTAGCTGCTGCTGCTTCAGTGCCTTCTTCATTTACTTCAACAAAAGCCTGATGAATAACTTCACTAATAAAAAGGTCTCTTTGACCAGTCATTCCTGAAAAATCTGCACCAGCTGAAAACGCAGTAGCCATACCCAGTTCTTTCAAAACATCTTTCATAAAATACTTGGTTTCAAATTTAAATTTAGGTAAATAAACATTCACTTCCTGCATACGAAGATTACTTTTCCAATCCCCAAAATTTTGAGCAGTGAGATTGCTTTCTAAATAATCCATTTCCCCTTCGCTTGGAAGAAGAACAAGCATTGACAATTCTTCATCAACATAAGGTAATTCAAGAATCTGAAGTTTTTCTGTTTCAGCGTACTTAAACTCATAATCTTCACCAAACGCATGCATCATTTCAACAGAAATAGTTTCGCCCTCACTAATTTTGAAATCCTGCTCACGAGTATTTTCTTTTTTAAATTGAGTAAGCCAATTTCCCTTAAAATAAATCGCATTAGTAAGAACTAAAGCAGTATCCTGAGTAATTAATCCTTGAGGAATCAAATCCTTAATCTTATTATTTGTTTTTTCCTCCACCCAAGAATTAATAGTTACCCTTGACTTTTCAGTTTCCCCTGCAAAATCAAGGTTAGTTACTTTTCCACCATAATAAGAATCAATTAAACCAAAATATTCACTTAAAAAAGAATAATTTTTTTGTGCCCACAAAGCATTAGCAGTACTAAGCAAATAAGACTTTTCTTCAGCATTAATTTGATTTTGAATCTTCGCAAAACCAGGCCTCATTAAAGAGCTATCAGAAAAATGCAGAACTTTTTTCATTTCGTCAGCAGTTGTTCCACGCGCACCTTCATAAGTCATTGCCAAAGCACTTGAAATACTCCAAGGGGAAAAAAACAAATTTTCGCCTTGGTCTTTAAACTTAGAATAAACATCAAATGCAAATTCATTATTTCCATTAACAACAGCACTAACTCCTTCAGAAGTTGCTTCACTATCATCAACAATAACATTAGTTGGATTATCAGTTGGATTATCAACAGGAACATCAGTGCAACCCACTAGAAACACTAATCCAATTAATACACTAAATATTACAAATTCTTTTTTCATACTTTTCTTGGGATACTTAGACTATTTAAACATTATTTTTTAATTAGTAAAACCACTAAAGCTAAAATTTAATTTTTAAAAAAAAAGTAATTTAATGAAATCAACAAAAATATTTTTAAAAAAAATTATTCTTCAAGAGATACTTTGAGTCCAGATACTCGATTTTCTTTTCCAACTTCACTAAACACATAAGCCATTCCAATAATAATTAAAATAAAAGCAACGAGAATATCTAATTCATCTGAAAAAATACTAAAATCTACTAAATCTAATCCAGAAAATAAAAAGATTACTGCAAAGATTACAAGTATTACTCCAAAAAGAGTATTTTTTCCACCGTCAGACAATAACGCCATACAGTTAATAAAGAACAATATCTTTAAAAAGAATTTTAAAATAACTAAAAACAAAAAAAAGTCATTTAACTAGAGTTTCGGTTAAGGAGTGGTTAAACAAAGGTTATTGCTACCCATTCTCCAACAAAATTTGCAATAGAAACAACTGCTAATGCAATAAAAACATGTTCTCCAACAACCACCCAAATGGGTTTATCTTGTTCTTTTGCAATTTTAACACTAATCGCACTTAAAAGAAACAACCCCCAAATAATGCTTACAAGAACTGCTTCTTTCAATTCAAAAATAAGAACAGGAATAAGGAATGTGGATGCGAAAAAAAGTTTAAACAAAAAAGTTGAAATTGTGGAAGTCCATACCTGCTCATCAGAATTATCAGGGTTAGATTCTTCAGAAATGTGCACCCCAAAAGCATCAGAAAGCGCATCGGCAATAGCAATAGTTATTATGCCTCCAATAACAACTGCCTGAGATTGAGTTGTTGCGGTTAAACCAACCATTAACCCAAGAGTAGTTATTACTCCCGAAGTAAGCCCAAAACTAAATCCTTTTTCTATTGCAAGTTTCATTTTTTTCACCAAAAAAAGTAATTACAAAAAATACTTTAACTACTAGTAACAATATAAATCCTATGCTTACAAGCAAAAAAGCAATTTCTAAAGGAACTATTCGAATAAAAAGCAAAGATTTGAAAACTTACATTTGGAAAAATAAAACTTGGAAAAAGTCAAGTAAAAAATTTCCTGAAGCAATACAAGTAATTGAATTATTTAAAGCACACAACAAATTTAATTTGCTTATTGATAAGAAAAACCCTGAATTCCTCAAAGGACAATTGTCCCCAGATGAAAAAATACAAGGCGCAAGAATTAATATTTTACCAGACGGAAAAAAACTAAATAAAGCTTATTCTTTATTCTCAAAAAATTTAACAATTCATGACGAATCTTCAAACGTCCATTGGGATGTGCTGTACCAAAATCCTGGCGGAACCTTTTCTTATGTTTATACTCTTGAAAAAGAAAAAAAATCAATTAAACACAAATACAGAATAGAAAAAGAGTTTGAAAAAAATATTGAAAAAATTAAAAAAAATGTTTTGAAAGCATTAAAAAATAAAAAAGATAATTTAGCAATTCCAATGTACACTTTGTTAAAAACTTACATGCGAGTAGGTAATGAAATTTATTTTAAAGCACACAAACACAAAGGATTAACCACTCTAAAAAAAGAAGACATTTCAATCAACCACACTAAAGTAACTTTTGAGTATAAAGCAAAAGATGGAGTTCCAAGAAAAATAACCGAAGAATTTCCAAAAGAATACATTACTAGATTAAAAGAAATTCTTAAACCATTGAAAAAAAATTCTTTTGTTTTTGTAGACCAAAAAACAAATCACCCTTTGAAAGATACCCAATTCAAAAAAGCATTCAAAAAATATTGCGGAAAAGAATTTTACCCGCATATTGTTAGGTCTTATTATGCAACAATTCAAACAAAAAACTTTTTAAAAAAACACAAAACCATAAACAAAAAAGAACTCA
>CAZHFT010000101.1:0-3349 GCA_964531875.1 uncultured archaeon
ATATCTATATCTTTCTTGTTAGCGTAACGCCTATTCCCATCAGGAATTATTAACACATGTTTTAACATACCAATTACTCTTGTTCGCAGATTAATTTGATTTTTTTAATTCCTTTTTCCGTTCTTTAATTTTACCAAACACTTTAATCATTTTTTTATAATCAGGGTCAGCTTCTAATTTTTCTTGTCTTCTTGCTCTAACTCTTTTACGTAAAGAATCTAATGATTCTTCTCTTTCAGAAACAAGTTTAGAATATTCTTTCAACATAATAGAACGAGTTTTTTTGGTTTTGTCATTTGAGAACTTTTTTTTCATTGCTTCAGACATGAATTGAATACGTCTATAATCTGCTTCAGCAACACTAACCAAAATTTCTTCACGTCTTTCTTTAGGAGTAATCTCTTCCAACTCAAGTTTTGAATTAAGCTCCTCAAATTCATAAGCAAACTCAGGGTCAATCTTTAAATAAAACTGAATTTTCTTTTGTAAACTAAGCCCTTCTCTAAATTTCTTATAATTAGCATCAGAATCATGCCATTCGCTCTTAAATTTCTCAAGTTTTTTTTCTTCGTTCATTTTACTCTAAACTAAAAATAGAACATAGTTTTATATATTTCTTTGCTTCTATTTCTCTTGATTAGATGATAAAAAGAATAAACACAGGTATTACTGACAAAAAAGGAAAACTAGCCCTTGACGAATTAATGGGCGGAGGAATCCCCATTGGAAATTCCGTATTAGTCACTGGTGCAAGCGGAACAGGAAAAAGCACTTTTTGTTATCAAGTAACACAACAACAAGCAAAAGAAGGAAAAATTTGTTACTACGTTGCATTTGACCAAACAAAAGAAGATGTAATAGAAAACGCAAAAGCAGTTGGAATAAACTTAAACCACAAAAATATTTTTATACAAACTTATAATGAATTACAAGACTTAGTCATAGATGAATTAATTGAATTAATAAAAGAAAGCGAAGTAGACTTTTTAGTTCTTGATTCAATCGCATCTATCTCAGGAATATTACCTGAAGCAGAATTTGCAAAAATAAGCCAAGCAAAAATAAATCAAAACTACATGCCAATGATGGCAAGCGAATCAAGAGTAATAAGAAAAGCAATAAGAAGAATAGTACTCGCATTAAAAGAACACAAAATAACTTCACTACTAATTAACGAATTACCCGAAGGAACAAAAAAACTAAGCAAAGACGACGAATCAGACTTCCTCGCAGACGGAGTAATAGTATTTCACTTTGTAGAAATAGGCGTTACTGATTACAGAAGCCTTAACATTAGAAAAATGAGAAAAACAAGCCACGAAAAAGACATAATCCCATACAAAATAACCTCCAAAGGCATCCAATTAATAGCGAAGTGAGGAAATGCCCTTCTATGATTTCATGCAAAAACTCGTTCTTGCAAGACAGATAAAATTTAATAAAGGAAAAATAGAATTATTAAATCAAAAACTTTCAATTTTTCCCATAAGTGTTTTTTCAACAATAATAGAAAATAACCCATCAACAATTCCTGATGTTTATAAATCTACAAAAAATTCTGCTGAGTTATTTGCTTCAGAAATTCAAAAATTGCATAAATTTACTGGTCGAGAGTTAGCAAATTGGCTTATTGATATAATTGCATTTTCAGGTTGGGGAATAGCAAAATTTACTATTTATAATGGTAAAGATTTATCTGCTAAAATAAGGTTTGACCACTCTACAATAGGAGAAATTGCTTCTAAAAAAGAGGCTGTTGATCATGCAGTAAGGGGTTTCTTTGCAGGAGGCGGAAGTATAAGTATGAATAAAAATATTGAATGCCTTGAAATTAAATGCATTGCCAAAGGAGATAAAATTTGTGAATTTGTTCTTGGAGAAACAAAAACACTCAAAAAAGAATATCCTGAACTTTTTAAAACACAATTAGGGTGGATTAATGGCAAGGGAAAATGAACTCGCAATTCTCTTATCGAATAATTGGTTCTTTCATGATGAAAAAGAGTACAGAAAAATTGAAACAAATTCTACTAAATTATTAACTGTATTAGGATACTCAATAAACTCTTCGCAAAAAGCCGCTAAATTAATAAAGCAAATGTACGAAGAAACGGATAAATTAGAACAGTTTGATGACAAAACACACACTAAATTAATTCTACTATGCGATGAAGTAGATAGAATTTTAGGAAGAAAATTTAACGCTAAAGAAGAAATTAAATGGTGGAAAGTTTTTCGAGATAAAAACTATTTACTTGGCGCATTTTTTTTGTTTACTGATCAACTTTCGAAATTAGGATTTAAAAATTTATTTTCTGCCCTAAAAACTGCAAAAGAACTCTATCACGCAGGCATAGAACATAAGAAAAAAAATTGGAAATTAGTTAGACAACACACTAAAAATTATTGGTTAATAATTAATTCAACCAAAGTACAAAAATTTATTGAATTTTAAAAAACTAATTTGAATTTTACAACACTTGAAGTTAAGTATACTGAATTTTAACCTACTTTTAGTTTGTTGCTTTGTTTATGGCTTTCCATAGTTGTTGGTTTGATTGTTCTGTGGTGATGTGTCCGAGTGTGTGTTGTTTTCGTATGTTTCGCCATTGTTGTGCGAATTCTGGTTTTTTTCTTGCTAAGTCTTCCATGAAGTAGTAAAAGTTTTTGTTTGCTAGGAAGTCGCGTGGGTATTTGCTTACAAACGTTGGATGGTCGTATTTTCCTCTAAATTTTGGCATTTTTTATTTCACCTTTAATGGAAATGGAATAGTTGAAAACCTGTATTTTGTTCCGACGATGGTTGCGTAAACCATTTTTACGCCAGGGAAATGTTCAAGTTCCTTTCTTAAATCGTCAAGTTCGTTATCAGAAGAAACATAAACTCCTAACAAGTAATCATAGTTTCCATATATTCCCAAAGAAATTACTACATTAGCTGAGTTACCAAAGCGTTTATCTAATTTAGGAATAATGCTTTGTTCAATTACATCAATTTCAATTAAAGCTAATGTGGGCAATCCTAATTTATCTGTGTCAATTTCAGGAACCATCCTTTTGATTAACCCTTTTTCTTTCAATGCATTTATTCTTTTATGAATTGTTGAAGGCGGAAGATTTAGTTCCTTTGCTATTTTACTAATGTTTTGAGAATCAAATTCCAACATATGATTCAAGATTTTTAAGTCAGTAGGAATCAATTTTTCTATCATGTTAGGAAAAACATTATAATAGTATTTAAATATTCCTATTTTTCCACGATTAAAGGTAAATTTTACCCATTATCCAACAAAAACACTAAAATGATAAAATTTACACTAAAAAGTGCAAATTATACGCTTTTTTAGTG
>CAZHFT010000102.1:0-3332 GCA_964531875.1 uncultured archaeon
AAAAAATAATTGGAGAGCATGCCCCAGGAGTTGTAACTGGAAAACCAGTAAATTTAATGGGGTCAGTAGGACGAGAAGATTCAACCTCGCTTGGTGGCTTTTTTATTTTAGAAGAATTATTAAAAAATATTAAGGTTAGTTGTAAAACTATTGCAGTTCAAGGTTTTGGTAATGTGGGGTATAATTTTGCAAAAATTGCATCAGAAAATGGGTTTAAAGTAGTTAGTGTAAGTGATAGTAAAAGTGGGGTGTATTCAAAAAAAGGACTTGATATTAATGCTCTTTATACTCATAAGAAAAAAACAGGTTCGCTAAAAGGATTTGAGGGAGTTGAAGAAATTACTAATGAAGAATTATTTGCTTTGGATGTTGATATTCTTGTTCCTTCTGCTCTTGAAGGGGCAATAAATGAAAATAATGCTGAATTAGTAAAAGCAAAAATAATAATTGAGCTTGCTAATGGTCCACTTACTTTTGAAGCAGATAAAAAATTAAATGCAAAAAAAGTAATAATTGTTCCGGATATTCTTGCTAATTCAGGAGGAGTTCTTGGTAGTTATTTTGAATGGGTTCAAAATAAAAGTGGGTATTATTGGACTGCTGAAAAAGTAAGAGAACGTCTTAAACTTAAAATAAAAACTGCGTTTAATGAAGTGTATGCTATTTGTAACGAAGAAAAATGTAATTTTAGAGATTCAGCTTATCGAATTGCAATAAGACGAATTTCAGAAGCATTACGTGAAAGAACAATTGTATAATTGTTTTTTCTTTTTTTTATTTTTCCACTAATAAAATTGCTTCTTTTTCAAAATCAATTCCATTAAGATTTGTTTTTGCTACAAGAGTATAACTTCCCGGGAGTACTTCTCCGATTGGGTTAATTAAAAAAGTTATTTCTCTTGAAGTTCCTTTAGAAATAGTAGGAATTATTCCTTTAAATTTTTCATTTAATGAATAAATATCAAAGTCAGTGTTTTCTTTTGCGCTTAAAGAAAGGGGAACATCATGTGCGTCTTGTTCAGAATTATTAGTGAGATTAATAAAAATTTTTACTTGATTTCCTGCTTTAATTGGGTTTCTTTCAAAAGTAAAATTAAGTGGATTATCTTCAAAGTTTTCAAAAAGTAAAAAAATAAGCCCTATTAAAATAATACTAAGGAGTATTATTCCCGCAATCGGAGTTACTTTTTGCTTGCTAACTCCAAAACCAAGTCCAAAATTAGAACCGTAAATACTCATTGTTTTTTCACTAAAAAATATTGGGGGGAAGAGCTATTTAATGATTTGTTTTAAGGCAAAACAAATAATTTATCGTCGCCTTTACCATTAAGTACTTCAAGTCTTACTCCTGCGTCAATCCATGCATGAGCATAACTATACGCGGCTAACGCAGTAAAAAACTCTTTATTTTTTTCAAAGTATTGCGCATCAGAAAAATAATTTTTAGCCATTTCAAGAAGAATTTCTGCAGTTTTATTTTGTTCAGGGGAATTTGATTTAAACACTTCGACTTTTTCTAATGCTTTTTTGGTGAGTTCCCTATATTTTTCAACTTTTCCTTCAATGGATTCAATTTTTTCCCCACTCATTTTAAATCACAAATTTCTTTTAATGCTTCAATTTCTTTTTCATTAAGTTTTCCACAAACAATTAATGATTGTGGAAAAATCGAAAAATTAAATTCTTTTATTTGTTCAAGAGTTCCTGCTTTTACCTGTTGATTTTCAGAACCCATTCCTGCAATTCCAATTATAATGCTTTCATTTAATATATTTTTTTCTCTTTTTTCTTCAATCATTTCAAGTAAAGATAATCCTTGTCTTACATTCATCATTCTATTTTGGTTCATTTTAATATCTAATAAACAAAGAGTATGCAAACCAATGCTTTTATTTTCAAGAATTGCATCATAAAAACTTTCAGGTTCATATCCATCTTCATGAAAAACAATGCTTGTTGTTTTTCCAAATTTATATCTTTCAAGTCCAGTAAAAGCAACATATTCAAAAATGCTTAATCCTGCAATTAGTTTTGTTTCAACTCCAAGTTTTTTCGCATCAAGAATAACTTGCAAATGAGTTGTTGCATTTAATGGATTTCCATAAATACACAAAGCAATATTTTTTGTTTTAGCTTCTTCAATTTCTTTTTTGAATTCTTCTTCGACTTGTTTTCTATTTAATTCAATTAAATTTTTTCCAATTAACACTTCTAACTCTCGCGAAGTTTCAGTAGCATATTGTGAAGTATATGATTCTAAAAAAATCTTTTCACAATTTTTAAGTGCATCAAGTCCTTCAATTGAAATGTCTTTTGGTTTCAAACCAAGTCCAATTATATAAAGCATTCTAAAATTGTGTTAGAATAAGTTTTTATTGTTTACAAACAAGTCCCAATTGCTAAAGTGAGTAAATCTCTTCCCCCCGTAGCAAAACCAAGAATAATTACTCCAAGTTTTATTACTCCTGCAAAGCGTTTATCTTTCACATCTTTATCAATGTAGTATATAATCAATAATGCAAGTAAAATTTTTATTAAAATAAAAAGAGCCGGATGAACGCCTAAAATGCTTTCGCTTAAAGGGTGTTGTTCTCCACAATTAAAAATATCTGTTGCAACAAAAGTAGCTGTTCCATCAAGCACTTGTCCCGCAACAACAAGAATGTTCAATTTATTCTTAAAAAAATCTTTAATTCTTAATTCTACAATTATTTTTGTAAGAATAACTAATGCTCCTCCAATTAGAATTACCATCACAAAGCCGTCCCATGCTTTGAAATTAATTATTTCAAAAATAATTATTGGCATGCAAATAAGTAATCCAATTAATCCTAATTTTTTTTTGAATTCATTGCTTGTTTTAGATAATTTTTTTGCAATAAATAAAGAAGCTATTGTTATTCCCGCAACAGCAATCCAAATTCCTGGAGTAAATGTAAAAAAGTTAATGTCAAAAGGATTACAAGTTTTTTGAAAAATCCCTATATCATTAAGTACTCTAAGTCCAGCTCCAAATAAAATAAAAGGTATGATTGCAAGCGCAAAACCAAAGTCTATTTTTATTTCTTGTTTTTTTAAAAATGGTGCGACAAAATAAAAAACTGCTAAAAAAAGAATAATCGCATAAACCCCAGTATTTACTAAGTTGTATCCCTGAACACTCGGATCCATTATTGGTTTGCAAAAATATTCAAAAAAAAACTCTTGTAACATGGATTTATAATATGTGAATTTACTTAATAATCTTATGGAAACAAAAGGAATTGAAGTAGATAAGAAATTTGCTCAAAAAGTACGCGAGTTTATTTTAGAAGAAAATATTTTTTTTCTTA
>CAZHFT010000103.1:0-3307 GCA_964531875.1 uncultured archaeon
ATTTACTTATTCAAACTCCACAAACTGTTTGAATTATTGTTCCATCAACAGCTACTGTGTAAACGTCCTCTTCGCCAAAAGCATTGTTCACAAAAACATTGTAAAACACAGAGTTGATTTTGACCGCGTTTTCGATTTCTATTCCTTCAGGTAAAGTAGCATAAGGAGCAAAAATAAAATTTTTAACAGCATTCAACGCATCTTCCTCATTTGCAACGATTGTTCTTCCTTCCAACAAAATTTGGTCAGGGCCTTCCTTACACCAACACAAGTCAACCATGCACTCAAACAAACCACAAACATCTTTTTTGTATTCAGCACATTCTTTTGGAAGTGGTGCTGTTTCGATGTCTTTGAAAAAAGTTGATTCGTCTGGTTCGGTACAACCAGATAATACAATTATTGTAATCAAAACAAAAATAGCCTTACTCTTCATTTTGCAACCCTCTTTGAATTAATAAGTAAAACAATTTCTCTTTCAACTTCACTGAAAGAATAATTATCAGCATTAATCATCTTTACTTTTTTTCTTGTTCCATTAACAACAAGTTCAATTTCACTAAAACCGCCATCCACTATAAATAAATCTTCATAAAGTTCATTGAGTGAAAAGAAATTGTTTTTCATTGCAGTAGCATAAATTGCAAGCAACTCTTCATTAGTTACTGTAAAATTTTTGGTTGTTTCAACAAGCTCTTTGGATTCAACCAATTTAGCTTCGCCTAAAGCATTTGCCGTGAACTTTGTTGTCCCCCATTCAATATGCATTGCGCCAGAATAATAAGTAACTTCAAAATCTTCCGAAAGTTCACTTGGAACTGGTTCAGAACAGCCAGCCAAGAACAATATAACCAAAACAATAACAATAGTTTTTTTCATAGTTTTATTTACATTAAAGTAGTATATAATTTTTTTTAATCCTGAACAACTTCGTGAATTGCCAAGTAATCAAATTACGATTTATTATTCACAAGGAATTTTGTATAATGTTCCAGAGTAACAACCACTCAATTTTGAAGAATGACTGTACTCTTCAACGTGTTCATTTACTCCCACTTACCAAAAAAAGAATCTATATTGAAATAATATTTTTTTTCGGTTTTATCTTCACAAATTACATAAAGAACATCATAAATCCCGCCGTCCTCATCATAATCAAGTTCCTGCATTTCAACATTAATTACCCCGCCATTGTTTGGACAGCCATTAATCTGCAACCAATCATACTCCATACCTACTCCCGTGTCTTCATTATCTGCTTCAATTACTATTGCATCCTGCATACTCATTCCCTTTTCTTGTGGAGCACCACAACCTGAAACAAATAACGCAACCAAAACTAACAAAACAATTTTTTTCAATCATATCCCTCCTTGTTTTTTACAACCATTAATTTATTTTGTGAATTAAACCAAAATAATTATTCTTTCCCCATGCCAAAATATTGAACAAAGAAGTATATAATTATTTCAAAAAAAGCACGTTGAAGAGTAAGAAATGCAATATAGGTTGATTTGCAGGTTATTCTATTAGCAACTCAAGCAATTTCTTTTTTTCTTTAGGATCCATAGGATATTTTTCAACAAGTTTTCTGAAGAAAAATGTTCTCAGGCGTTTCACTTGTGTCACTTTTTCAGGGCTTGCAGTAGCCAGCAATTTTAAAAAGGAACTACGCAAATAAGCATAATCCCTGTTGAAAACATTATCGGTGCCTTCAGCGCTTTCCCAATTAGGTTTTTTCTCACGCGCCATCTTAAAGTCTATCAGGCCAACCCTTGATTTCACAGGAATAAAATTATTGAAATGCACATGTCCATGTTCTATGCCAAGACCATGCATTGTTGCAATGCTTCTTGCCGCGGAAGATAACAGTTTTTTCACCTGCTTCAGGTAAGCAGATGAAAGAGGTTCGGGTTCGCAAAACCTTGATAAGAAAACCCTCAAAGTATTATCTCTTATGCCTGGAGTTTTTCTAGAGCCAGTAGATTTTCCTCTCCGCTTCCCAAAAGACTCAAACGCAAACCTTGGTTTTGTTTCAGCGGAATAAGCCACTAATTCAGGAACCAGAACCCCTGCTTTTGACAACTTGGATACAATGCCCTTAATATGCTCTGCAGAACGGTTTTGCCAAGACGATATCCTTGACACATGCACAGGCTTCCCCAAAATCCTTGTTTTCCTTGCTTCTTCGTCAGAGAACGCAAAAAAAAATTCTCTCGCATTAGCTGCCTTGTCCCTGCGTTTCACAATAATATTTGATTAATGAATAATAAAAACAATTCGTCTTACTGCAAAACACGATTCTTCAACTTGTCTTCAACGCTAACTAATATATTCTCTCTCCCTTTCGCCTCTTTGAAAACGTTGAAAACGTTTTTATTCTTTAAAACACTTTTTTTATTCGAATGTTTTCTTCCAGGTTGTTTTGGCTTATTTCCCTACTCTTGATTGGATACGCAACCATAACTGGATTCGCCCTAAGGGCATTTTTGCCTTTAGGTATTTTAGGCGATATTTTACTTTACGGAGAAGCAATAGGTTTTCTAGGTTTTTTGTTAAGACAAAAATGGGGTTATTTATTGAGCCTAGCAATACAAATCATTTTTCTAACAACTTACCTCTTTCCAAATGTACTTATCTTTGAAACCGTTTTCCAAGGAGTAGGATTAGTAATACTATTTATGGCAAAACCATATTTTCAAAAATAAAATCCGACAAAGTTCTATTTCCTTCTCCCCTTCAACGCTAATGTATATATTCTCTTATTACTTAGTTAGAACATGAAAGCAGTTGTACTTGCAGCAGGAAGAGGAATCCGATTAAAACCAATAACAGATGAGATTCCTAAATGTATGGCAGAAATAAAAGGAAAGCCAATGCTGGAACAAATTTTTGAAAGACTGATTAAAGCAGGAATTAAAGAAATTGATTTAATTGTTGGTTACAAAAAAGACGTAATCGAAGAATACTTCGGCGCAGAATTTAACGGAGTACCACTAAACTACTTTGTACAAAAAGAACCAAAAGGAACAGCACATGCAATAAGCTTAGTTGAAAATTACATTGATTCTGATTTTTTAATAACAAACGGAGACGTCATAGTTGAAACTGAAAATTACAAAACACTAATGAAAAAAGACGAATTTGATTCATTCAATGGACTTATCTTAGCAAGAAAAGTACAAAACCCTTGGAGATATGGAGTACTAAAAATAGAAGGGAAAAAAATTGTTGACCTAATTGAAAAACCCAAACCAGGAGAAGAACCAAGCAACCTAGTTAATGCAGGAGAAAACAAATCTAGTAA
>CAZHFT010000104.1:0-3299 GCA_964531875.1 uncultured archaeon
TTTGAAATAGCTACTTTGGGTTGGAAAAGAACACTTAATCAACTTGATGTTCTTGGAATCGCAAGAAGAAGAATGAATGGCGAAGTTCCATTTAAAACAGAAACAGGACACTATGTAGTGGATGTTAAAATTGACAATATTTTTTCTTATGACGATCTTGAATTTGAATCAAAACAAATCCCTGGAGTTCTTGAAACAGGGTTGTTTGTTGGATTTGCAGATAAAATAATTTTGCATGGAAAAAAAATTCAATTACTTAGTAGAACCGAATTTAAATAAAGAAAACCAAGTATTTTTAAAGCATACACGAACTAAAATCGTATCAAATACTCAATTTTTTAAATTGCCGGTGTAGCTCAGTGGCTAGAGCGATGGTCTCATACGCCATAGGTCGACGGTTCAAATCCGCCCACCGGCACTACTTTTTTTAATAGTTTTTTCAAATAAAATGCATTTGGACAGAATTAAGGAAGCCCTGGGGGAGATTTGAACTCCCGATCTCCACATTACCAATGTGGTGCAGTAGACCAACTTTGCTACCAGGGCCCAATCCGATTCAAATACCTTTAACTAAGAAATATCTTAGAAAACAATTAAAAAATGAGTTTTTAATTTTTGAGTTCCTTAAGTAAATCTGAAACATCTTCAAAAGAAAATTCTTTCTCTTCTCTGGTTTGGGTGTTTTTCAATTTGAATTTATTTTCTTTAATTTCATTCTCGCCAAGTAAAATTATAAAATTAATTCCTTTCTTTTCCACATACTCAAAATTCTTTTTTATATTACGTTGCATTAAATCAACTTCAACTCCAATATCTGCACTTCTTATTTTTGAAGCAAGATTAAATGCAATTGAAACACATTCTTTTGAAAGGGGAACAATAAAAACATCAGTATTTGAGCCAATTGTAAGCGTTTCTTCAAGTGTATCATAAAGTCTATCAACACCAAAACTAATTCCTGTAGCTGGCGTATCTTGGCCACCGTAAGATTCAACAAGTTTGTCATATCTTCCACCTGCTCCAACACTTGGGCCTTCTTCTAATTTAATTTCAAAAACATTCCCCGTATAATATTCTAAACCCCGAGCCAAACTCAAATCAAATTCAACTTCATTCAAATTATTTTCTTTAGAAAGAGTAAGTAAAGTTTCAAGTTCTTCAAGTGCTTCTGTGTCTTTTAAATATTCTTTTACTTCTTTGAAAGAATTAATAAAAATTTGTCCTAAAATTCGTTCATCTATTTTTTTTTCTTTGAATTCACTTTTTACTCCTTTTTCTCCAAGTTTATCCAATTTATCAATAATTCTAAATGCATCTGTTACTTGTTCTTTTTTTACTCCCATTTTTAGTGAGAGTGCTTCAAGAACTTTTCTATTATTCACCGCGATTTTGAATTCTAATCCTAATCCTCTCATTATTTCACAAGAAATTTGCATTAATTCAAAATCTGCTAAAACTGTTTTTGCTCCAATAATATCAACATCCGCTTGAGTAAATTCTCTGTATCTTTTAGCTTGTGGTCTATCATATCTGTAAACTTGTCCAATGCAGTATCTTTTGAATGGTTTGACTAAAGCAGGATTTGTTGCAATTATTCTTGCAAGTGGAACAGTTAAATCATATCTCAATCCAAGTTCTCTTTCACTTTTATCTTTAAAATAATAAATCTCATTTTTTATTGCTTCTCCACCAGAATCTTTTGCAGAGAGTAATTCAAATTCTTCAACAATAGGAGTTTGAATTGGTTCAAAGCCGTATTTTTCAAAAACTCTGCGGATGAAGTCTTCGATAAACTGTTTTTTCTTCATTTTTTCTGGGAGAAAATCCCGCATTCCTCTTACTGTTTTGTAGCTCATTTTATCATCTGCTTTCTCTTTCTTTTTGGCACAGCTTTTTATTTTCTCTTTGCAAAGAGAAAGAAAAAGGTGCAAGGCCGCGACCGGGAATTGAACCCGGGTCAAGGGCACCACAAGCCCTTATCTTAACCACTAGACCATCGCAGCCATTAATTATAGAGTTATATTTATACAAA
Source organism: uncultured archaeon (assembly GCA_964531875.1). GTDB lineage: Archaea > Iainarchaeota > Iainarchaeia > Iainarchaeales > Iainarchaeaceae > UBA493. The sequence continues at coordinate 2,033 of CAZHFT010000104.1, forward strand.
TCATTTAAAGAATTAGTATCGGTGATGAATATACTCACTTACCATAAGCATAATATTGAAACATTTTGTTTATTAATGTTTTCTTGTTTGGAGTTTGTTTTATTTTAGTTCTAAAATCGTTTAATTTAATGTAATTATTTCCTCGTGGGAATTATTGTTTTCGTTTGTTTCTTTCACTTGATTATCACTGTCAATTTCAATTCTAACTGTTTGCCCAATCAGATTAGGACAATCTTCACAGTAAAAATAATATTTATTTAAATTTGGAGCAACAACGGTTGTGGATTTATCATATCTTTGTAAGTAGTATTCATTTTTCAGTTCGTTATTAACATAAATTTTGTAATTTAATTTGTTTATACTTATAGGTTCAATTGTCGCAATTGAATTGGAGACATTTCCGATGACATATGCATATCCGCCTTTATCCTCGTAAGTAAACGGTCCAGAAATGCTTAGATCGCCTTTGGCACAATCGGTGTAGCTTGGGCAGCAATATGTTGTGTCGCTGGCATCAATAAAATCTTCAGCGGAATAATGAATATTTACTACGCATATTCCGTTGTTTGAACAAATGTTCCCTCCCAATTCAGAACATGTTTTTGGAAAGTCCTGTTGTTCTTCATCGTCACAAGCTGCAGAATTCATTTCCACTTTATACTGGACGCATTCTCCATTTGAACAATACCCGTCATATAATCTTAAGGTCCCTTGGCAATAATCTTCACATGTTATTCCTTCACAAGCAGGATCAATTTCAACAGGTTCTTCGTATCCGCAAATTTTTGAATTATTTTCTGTTTGGTAACTACAGATTCCATTCGTACATGCCCCAGAATATTTTCTTTCAGTGCCATTACAGTAATCTTCACAAGTTATTCCTTCGCAAGGATTACTTTCAAGTTCTTCTGAAATTTGAGGGCCTGGATTTTCTTGTGTTTCATTTTTTCCAGACTCAGGTAAATCATCTGTTAGTTTCTGGCTACATCCAGAAAGTAGTATTGCTGAGATAAGTAGTATTGCTAGAAGAGCCTTTTTCATGTAAAATAAAACTTGTTTGTACTATAAATATATTTTCTTTTTTAATGTTTGGATTTACCCTTTGAATCCAGGAGTAGCACCGTATTTTGTGTACTCTTGTAAAATAGTAATATTTTGATTTTTTTCTTTTAGCATTGTAATTAATTTTTGTTCTTCTTCCTGATTAAGCCAGCCAATTGTTTTGTATTCCTTGTTTTTCATTTCAAGTAACAAATCTTGAGAACCC
>CAZHFT010000105.1:0-3298 GCA_964531875.1 uncultured archaeon
TTCAGCAATTCGCAAATTTCGATTAAGAGGCACAGATTCTTATTGAAGATGGAGTAAAAGAATTAGATAAACAAACTATTTTTTTTATCTAAAAGGGAATTTCTTTTGCAAAATCGCTTGCAATAAAAGAGTACCCCATTTTTTTGTAAAGTTTATCTCCAATTTTTCCATTAACAAAAGCACCTGCTTGAGCAGAATCAAATAAGCTTAATCCTTGAGCAGTAAATCCTGTGCAAAGTCCTGCAAGAGAATCCCCTGTTCCTCCAACAGTCATTCCTGCGTTTCCTGTTTTATTCAAAACAACTTGTTTTCCGTTAGAAATGATATCAGTTTTTCCTTTTAATAAAATAATGCATTTATGTTTCAATGCAATCATGTTTACAATTGAAATTTTTTCAGTTAATGTTTTTTCAAAAAGTTTTTTTCCTGAAAAAAGCTCAAATTCTTTTTCGTGAGGTGTCAATAGTACTGCTCCGTTGAATTTCATTTTTGCACATGCTTTTATTGCATCAGCATCAATTATAAGTGGCTTTTTTGATTTTTTAACAAATTCTTTTACAAATGCGATTGTTTGTTTTTCTTGTCCAATTCCTGGCCCAATTAAAACAACATCTATTTTTTTTTCAATTTTAATCATTTTTTTTAAATGTTTTTTTGTAAAAAAATCACCATTTACTTTTTTGACAATTAAATCTGGGGCAAATCCATTGATTAGTAATCCTGCTTTTTCAGGCGCAACAACAGTGCATAAATCAATCCCTGTTCGAAGACAAGCCATTGTAGCCATTCCTGCGAGTGCTGGAGCTCCAATTAAATCAGTTGAACCTCCAATAATTAGTGCTTTGCCATTATCTCCTTTATGAGAATCAGCTTTTCTCTTTTTAAAAAACTTTTTTATTTCTTGTTCAGTAATTGTTTTTGGCATTTTTCACGCCTTTGTAAGTTCTTTTTTAAGTGCATTTGAAATTTCTTTTCCGGAAGCTTTTCCTTTTAGTTGTTTCATTACATCACCCATTAGTGCACCCATAGCACCTAGTCCTTTTGCTTTGACTAATGCTTGGTTTGCTTCAACTATTTTTTTCACTACTTTTTCTACTTCCCCTTTTTCTGCACCACTAACACCAATTTTTTTAAGTACTTCTTCAATTGAAAGATTTGGTTGTTTTGATTTTTCAATTAATAATTTAGTTTGAATTTCTTTAATTATTTTTCCTGAATTAAGTCCATCAATTAATTCTTCAAGGTCTTTTTCTGAAAACACTTCGATTTTTGCACCATTTCTTCTTGCTTCAACAAGTCCTTCAAGTAAAAAAACAGCTGTTTTTTTTGCATCACAACCTTCTTTTACTTTTTTTTCAAAAAGTCTTGCAAAGTTGTTGGTTTTCATTTCGTTAATTAATTTTTCATTCAATCCCCATTTAGAGTATAGTTTTTTTCTTTCTTCAATACTTAATGGCAATTGTTCTTTTACTTTTTTCAAAATGTTTTTGTCAATAATAATGCTATCAATGTCTGTTTCTGGGTACATTCTTGCTGCGCCGGGTAAAGGCCGTAAGTATTCAGTATTCCCTTCTTCTAATGCCCCCCGTGTTTCTTCAGGAACTCCTTCTAAACACTGTAAGGCTCTTTCATAAACTACTCTAAGTGCGGTTTCTGTTTTTTCAGGCGAAGCTGCGACAATAACAAAACCATCTTCTTTTTTGCAACCAATTATTTTGAATACTTCTTTTACTTCTTTTTCCGAAATCCCGTAGTTTGGTAATTCGTCAGAGTGAAAGATTCCTTTTAATCCAGTTTTTGTTTTAACATAATTTGCAAATTCTGTTCCAAGTCTTCTGTTTGGTTGAAGTTCCATTCCCAGTAATCCTGCAAATTTTTTAAGTTTAATTCCACAAACAATTTCTTTTTTTGCAATTGCGTTTTTAATTATTTTTGCGTCTGTTTTTTTGAATAAGTTATTTAACTCATAAATTTTAAATTCAAAATCTTTTTTTGTTAGCTTTCTTTTTGTAAGTTCTTTTTTTATTTCTACAAGTTTTACTTGTCTTTGAACTTCTCTTCGAACATATTCATCAATTATTGCTAATTCCTGAACTCCTTTGACTTCAACTCTTGCGCCTTCTTTAATTGAAATGTTTACATCCTGTCTTATTGTTCCAAGTCCACGTTTTACTTTTCCAGTTAATCTAAGTAGAGTTCCGATTGCTTTTGCTGCTTGTTTTGCTTCTTCAGGGGTTTTTATTCCTGGTTCAGTAGCCAATTCAATTAAAGGAATTCCTAATCTATCAAGTCTATAAGTAATATGCGTACTTGTTTTTTCCATTGGTCTTGCAGCATCTTCTTCTAATGCAATTGTTTGAATTCCCAGAGTTTTATTTTTTAATTCAATTTCTCCTCCGAGTGAAACCATTAAAGTTCTTTGAAAACCACTAGTGTTACTTCCATCAATAACCATTTTTCGCATTGTGAAAAGTTCATCAAGAATTCTGCTTTTAAAAAGCAAAGATACTTCAATTGTTGTTTGAAGAGCCTCTTCGTCAATTGGTTGAGGGGGTTCTTCATCTAATTCCACAAGAGAAGTAGTGTCGTTGTAACCCTCATAAATATATCTTAATCCTTTTTTGTATGCTTCAAGTGCAGCTCTATCAAATTCACCTAATTCTGAAACAACAGGTCTTAATCCACGTTCAATTTTATAATCTGGTTCATCATCTCTTAATCTTGAAGGAGTTCTAATGAATAATTTGCCAGTATTTAGTTGTTGGTGAATTTCTAAACCACACATTAATCCAAGTGCTTTATAGTCATATTCCATTTTTTTCCCTTAAAGAAATACAAATAACTAATTGATTTAAACCCTACTCTTTTTCATTTTTTAATTTAAAAACCTTATTTCTACCAATCCAAGAGAAATCAATTTCTTCATTCATTACAACCAAATAACGAGAAACAGTACTTTTATCTAAACCACTTTTACGAGCTATTTCTCTAACCCATAATCCATTAGGATTTTCTTTAAGGATTTTTTTGATTTTATCTGTTTTGGATTGTTTTAAAACCATTAAAATAATGAGACATTTGTCTTATTTATTTGTTTCTTTCAAGTATTATTTTTTCTCCACATACCCTAAACTGGTTTCCCCCTACATGTTGTAGGATTTCCATTGCTTCTAAATTTGGCAAGTCGCCATCCATTTTTTCTGCAAAAGCGCCAACAATTTCTCCGATTATAAACACGTGGTCTGATTCAGGAACGTCAAGTGTTTTTACTAATTTACATTCTATTCTTATTTTTGAT
>CAZHFT010000106.1:0-3269 GCA_964531875.1 uncultured archaeon
TTACTCCAAAGAAAAGTAAAAATGCTCCAATAATCATTGGTAAAACATATTTTAGTCCTGCAGTTTCTTTTCCATTATTTATTACTCCTATTGTTAAAGCAGAAAACACTGTCGTAAAAACAAGCATTATCATTGAAAAATTCATAATAAAATCTGGAGCTAATGTTTCTCCACTTCCTTTATCTAAAAAACCTTTAATTGCACTCATATTCCCTGTTACTGGTATACTTGAAATATCAGCCGTAGAAGTTAGAGCCATTTGTTTTGTTAGTATTTCTACAATAAAGGAACTAATTCCAAAAAGCAGAGGTGCACCAGCAATTGCTGCAAAAAGAATTAATAAAATATAAATTGAAATGTTTGAACTTATTTCCTCATCTAATGCCCCTTGATTTTTTAAATCGTCAGATAGTTGAAATAAAAGGTCTGCTATTTGTCCTCCACTTTTAATTCCTTGAGAAATTAGCCACATTGTTTTTTTGAAAACTGGAGAATTAATATTGTCAGCCATTCCTTTTAGTGCATACTCTACTTTTTCTCCTGAAGCAATTTTTTTACTTGCATTCATTAATTCTATTTGAAGTGGTCCAAATTCTGGTCTGCCTGCAACAAATAATGCTTTCTCTGTTGTTAACCCACTTTTCATGTTTGAAGCGATTAATCTAAGCGCATCAGGAAGAACTTTTTCAACTTCTTTTCCTTTTGCTTCGGATTTCATTTTTAAAAAAAGATAACTTCCTCCAACAAATATTAAAAAGGAAATTCCAAAGCCAATTAAAATAGGAATTTCGAGAAATAAAAAAGCATTAAGACTTACTCCAATTGCAAGAAAAAAACCATAAATAAATACAAATCCAGTAAATTTGTAAGGATTCATTTCGATATTATTGTAAATTAATTGTTGTTTGAACGCATTAAATAATGGCTTTGGAACCAATGAAGAAAATCTTGCGTACACTTTTAATCACCCATTAGTGTTGGTCTTGCTGATTTGATTATGCCTAGGTACATGAATTGACTTACTATAATAAACCCAAGCATGCCCCAAAAAACCATTTCTGTAATTGCTATTTGTGGAAAAGTTGAAAGAATAATAAGAAAAGTTAATCCAAGCGCGGGAATTATTGCTCCAAGCATCATGTATAATAATGATAATAATTTTAGAGAGTTTCCATATTTTTTTACTTGGTTACTTTTTTCTATTGACAAATCATCAACAAGAGATTTTATTATTACGCTTACATCAGAACCTGCTTTTAATCCATTTACTAATTGCCAAATAGTCCTTCTAAAATAAAGCGAAGGATTATTGTCTCCCATTTCTTCAAGTGCATCATTTTGGAATGAACCAGTTTCGATTTCTTCAACTGCTTTTTTGAATTCGTTGCTTACTTGTCCGTTATCTCCTTGAGCAATAATATTTATTGCATCAAAAAGAGTTACTCCTGATTTTATTTCTACTAAAAGAGTTCTTAATGCAAACACAAGATTTCTTTCAACATTTCTTATTTTTTTCTTTAACAAAATTTTTGGATAAAAAAGTAATTGTGTTGCAGTTAATCCTGCAAAAAGCAAACCCATTAGTGGAGGCACGATTAATATATTTTCTGGAGATAACTTTTGAACAAAAATAAAAGTAATAAATGTTGCAAAAATAAAATAAAAAACAAAAAGCAAGGCAATTATTGCGCCATAGGTCTCTTTATCAAAATCTAATTCTGCTTGTTTTAATTCAGTTTCAAGAAAAGAAAACTTTGAAACAATAATATTTCCAATTCCACGAAAATGCTCTGCTAATTTTAGAGTTAATTTCATTGGTAATGGATTGAATGGAATTGTTTTTTTGTTCATGTTAAATCAGGAATTTTGTTTTTATCTACTAAATCAAGAACCTGTGTTCTATCAAGATAATAAAGTGCCATTACTTTACCAACATCATTAACTTTATGAATATTGTTTTTTACTAACCAATCAAGAATTCTTCTTTTTGATTCCAAGTCTGCTTTAATTTCGTCATAAGTTAATCCTGTATGTAATGAAAGTTCATCAAATAATCTTATGCTGTCTGAATCCTTTTCAATTGTATCACTAGCAGGTCTCCATCTATAAAGAGTATTTGCTTTGAGTGTTTCTATTTCTCCTCTTTTTTCAGGAATGAACTCTGCAAGTTGAAGAACTCTTCTTACTCCAAGTCGCCTGTTTCTAAAAAGAACAACATTTAAGTGAACTGAATCAAGAACTGTTGGGGGAATATTAATTGGGGGATTAGTAAAACGTCTTATTGTTTCGTCTGCTGTGTTTGCGTGGAATGTTGTATATACGCTGTGTCCTGTATGCATTGCTTCAAACATTACTTCTGCTTCTGCTTGTCTTCTTGTTTCTCCAACAATTATTCTATCTGGCCTTTGTCTTAAACTGTTTACAAGCAAATCAATCATTTTTACTCCGCCTTTTCCTTCAGCATTAGGTTCTCTTGTGGTCATTGGAACCCAATGAAGAAACTCAGGAAGCATTAATTCTCTTGTGTCTTCAATTGTTATTATTCTATGATTTGGTTGAATGAATGGCAAGCAGACATTAAGAAAACTTGTTTTTCCTGAAGCAGTTCCTCCGGAAAGAATAATGTTTAATTCGTATTGCATTGCTAACCAAATTAATGCCATTATTTCACTATTAACGGTATTATTTCTAATAAAATCAGTTATCGTCCAAGGGTCACGTCTAAATCGCCTTATGGTTATTGTGTTCCCTTTTCCACTTATTGGAAACAAAGTTGCGTTTGCTCTGTCTCCTGTAACAAGATGAGTATCAAGCAAGGGAGTTAGAATAGTGATTTGTTTTCCGCCTCGTCTTGCAATTATGTTAGCGTAGTTTTGAATTTGTTCTTCATTTTCAAGAAAAATATTTGTTTTTAACCAACTGAATTCTTTATGATAAACCCACACTGGATCTTTTGCATTATTTACAACTATTTCTTCAAGATTCCCATCAGCAAGAAGGAACTCTATTTTACCAAGTCCAAGCATTTCGTGTAATAAAATTCCTATTAATGAATTTTTTGTTTCAGGCCCAATATTTGGTAGTTCTTTTACAAGAATTTTTTCAGAACGTTCTCTAAACTGAAGTTTTAATTTTTCAATAAATTTGGAATCTAAAAGTTTTTCTGCTTTAATTCCAGAATCCATTATTATGTTGTGCTTTAAATCATCCATGAGTGCTTTTGTTCCAATTCCATACTCAGGGATATCAAGAATATAACTTCTAACAAA
>CAZHFT010000107.1:0-3236 GCA_964531875.1 uncultured archaeon
AAAACTTGCACTAAAAAGCTATGCAAAATTAAAGACAAAAACTTCAATGAAATTGTAAAAGAAATAAAAAAACTAATTACGGAAAACCCTTCCATTACTTAATTCCTAATTATTACTCTCTTTTCCTAATTGTACAAAAGCAATACTGAACTTAATTTTAAAATAATCCATTAACATTATTTTGCTCGTCAATGGTTATTTTTTCTGCCGCGGGTTCTTTGGAAAGACCAGGCATTGCTATTAAAGAACCGCTTTGAGCCACTATGAATCCTGCGCCTGCAGAAACATGAACAGCTCTAATGTTAATAGTGAAATTAATTGGTCTACCAATTAATTTTGGATTATCTGAAAAAGATTTTTGAGTTTTTGAAATGCAAATTGGCAATTTTCCAAAACCATTTTTTTTAAGATTTTTAATTGATTCCTCTGCTTCGATTGAATAAGTTACTCCCGAAGCACCATAATTTTTTCTTGCAATATTTTCTATTTTTGTTTTAATTGATTCATCAAGAGAATAAAGATACTCAACACTGCTTTCTTTTTCACATAACTCAACAATTTTTTTAGCAAGCTCTTTTCCGCCATCACCACCCATAGAATAAAACTCAGTTTTAATAGCGTTGACTCCAATGAGCGAACACTTTTTCTTAATTAATTCAATTTCTTCTTTTGAATCCGAATCAAAACAATTAATTGCGACTACCACAGGAACACCAAATTGTTTTGTTCCCTCAATGTGTTTTTCTAAATTAGAAAAACCTTTTTCAACAGCTAATAAATCAGGTACAGAGTAATCCTCAGAAAAACCATGCATTCTCAAAGCCCTAACGCTTGCGACAATAACAACTGCATTTGGTTTTAAACCAGTAGAACGACAAACAATATCAAAATATTTTTCACAACCTAAATCAGAACCAAAACCTGCTTCAGTAATAATATAATCACTCAAACTTAACGCTAATTTTGTAGCAATAATAGAATTAGTTCCATGAGCAATATTCGCAAATGGTCCACCATGAATAAACGCAGGACAATGCTCAATGCTTTGAACTAAATTAGGTTTAATTGCGTGTCTAAGTATTACAGCCATTGCACCCACTGCATGCAATTGTTTAACAGTTATAGGTTCGCCTATTTTTGAATAACCAATAACTATCTTTCCTAAACGTTCTTTTAAATCAAGAATATTTTCAGATAAACAAAGCACAGCCATTACCTCAGAAGCAGCAGTAATAACGAAACCAGTATTGATTTTAGAACAACCTTTTGAATCAGAACAAGTAACAATGTTTCTAAGAGCACGGTCATTCATATCTAAACAACGCGTCCAGGTTATTTTTTCAATGTCAATATTTAATTCATTTCCATTAGAAATGTGATTATCAATTAATGCAGATAAAAGATTATTCGCAGAAGAAATCGCAGGAATATCCCCAGTAAACTCTAAATTGATGTCCTCCATTGGCAAAATTTGGCTATAACCCCCGCCAGTAGCTCCCCCTTTAATACCAAACACAGGTCCCATACTCGGCTCCCTAAGACAAATCATTGATTTTTTACCTATCTTTCTAAGTGATTGAGCAAGACCAATAGAACAAGTTGTTTTTCCTTCCCCTGCAGGAGTAGGAGTAATACTCGTGAAAAGAACAAGTTTACCCTTCTTGTTTTCATTTATTCTTTCAAGTGCTTTAAACGAAATCTTTGCTTTAAACGAACCATAACACTCCAAATCACTTTCATCAAGACCAAGTTCCTCAGCAATTTTCTTAATAGGAAAAGGAACTGTTTTTTGTGCTATTTCAAGAGAATTCATTTTAAATCAACCTCCAATTTTTCAGCAAAACCCTTACTTGCATTTAATTTTATTAAATCCCCAGTTTTTAATACTTTTGAAGCAAACTTAGTTCCAACAAGACAAGGAATATTTAATTCTCTAGCAAGTATAGCCGCATGAGAAGTTATTCCCCCTTCATCAGTTATTATTCCCAAAGCTTTTTCAGCAAGAAGCATCATATTAGGATGAGTCATTGTAGTAACAAGAATTTCACCTTGTTTAAAAGAATCTATTGCCTCTGAAAGAGAACAAATATCTTCATTAGCCACTATTCGTACAACTCCTTTTACAAAACCTGAATTAGCTGTTTTTCCCCTAATATAATTCTCATCAAAATTTAGTGAAAGTTCGTCTTCCTTTATTTTTTGTGCAATGGAACCAGAAAAAAAAGATTTTCTACAATCACGAATAATATATAAATAATTTTTTTTCCTTTGCGCCACATTACAATCCAAAATTTTTGTTCCATACTTTAATAATTCGATTACCTCTTGTTTTCTGTAAGACGCCATGAAATCTTCAATACCCAAATCAGCACGCTTAGAAATTTCTTTAAATAAATTCAACGCCATGAATTCACTCCCTGCCCATGCACACTTCAAAGTTAATCTTACTGTGCCTGTATCCCTAAGAAAATTAATAAGAAAAACAGCTTCGTCAGAAAAATCAATTGACTGACTTTTTTCGAGTGATTTTACTTTTTTTTCTTTAAATGGTTCCAGCGTTCTTTTTTTTAAATAAGTTACTGCACTTTCAACATTATAAGTATTCGAAAAAAGCCAAGGAAAATTTTTTGCATGTTCAAGCAACACGCAATCAGAAATATTAGAAGAGCAGACCAATGCAAATGCTTTTTTTTCTTTCTCAATTTCAGTAATCTGATTTGATGCTAATAAATAACTTAGAACATTAGAATTTATACCTTGAATTAATTTAATCTCTGAACAAACTTTTTCTTTTAAATTATCAGTAAGCTCAGGTCTTGAAAAACGATAATAGGAAAATACTTTTGAAAGTAATGAAAAATACTTTTCAAATACCTCTAATAATTGTGTATCACTACTAGCAGAAAAATCTTCATTAGATATTTTTTGTAAAAAATAAGTAAATTCATTCGCTGTTTTACGTGCTTCATCAAGCAGATTAAGAGTTAACTTTCTATTTTTAAGTTTTTCAGAAGAATTGGATTGAGCATCCATTTCAGAAGAATTATAATATACATCAACATTACTATTTTCAGAATAACAAATAATATTGTTTATTTCGTTCCCTAAAATATGTTTTGAAGTAATATAACTAAAAATATTAGCCTCAAGATTTATTATAGATCTCTTCTCACCATAAACAAAAGAATAACTCATACAACCCCCCAAAATTCTTTAGAATTTATTTTATTAAGAAC
>CAZHFT010000108.1:0-3223 GCA_964531875.1 uncultured archaeon
CAATTGTTAATTATGAGTGTTTATTTTCCTTGTGGAATAATGAATTGGAAAATTCTTCCGGCAATAAGACGAGAAATGGCTATTTATTTGATTAATGAAAAAAAAAATTCCCGTAAAATAGTTTCTGAAAAACTTGGGTTAACTGAAGCAGCAGTTTGTCAATATTTAAAAGGAAAAAGAGGGGGAAATTTTAAATTTGGTGAAACTGAACTTAAAAAAATTAAAAAACTTGCAAATAAACTAATGCAACAGAAATCAAATGAAGGATTGTGTTTTATTTGTAATGAATTTGATTCTCCTAAAACAATGTTAAAAAAAGCGATAAATGAAAAAGAGGAAAAAAAATGAAGAAAATATATTTAGATTATGCTGCAACAACGCCGGTAGACAAGAAAGTTTTGAAAGCTATGCTTCCGTTTTTTTCAAATACTTTTGGAAATGCCTCTTCCCTTCATTCAGAAGGATTACGTGCAAAAATTGTTCTTGAACAGGCAAGAAAAATGATTGCTAAATCTATTGGTGCATTGCCTGAGGAAATTATTTTTACTTCGGGAGGCACCGAATCGAACAACCTTGCAATTAAAGGAATCGCTTTTGCTAATCAAAAAAAAGGAAAACATATTATAATTTCTTCAATTGAACATGATTGTGTTTTAAATTCTTGTAATTGGCTTAAAACCCAAGGCTTTGAAATTACTTATCTTCCAGTGGATAAAAATGGGATTATAAAAATTAAAGAATTAGAAAATGCAATTAGAAAAGACACTATTCTTGTTTCCATTATTCATGGAAATAATGAAATTGGAACTATTCAAGACATTAAAAAAATTGGAAAACTCTGTAAAACTAAAGGAGTTTATTTTCATACTGACGCTTGTCAATCATTTACTAAAACAAAACTAAATGTAGTAAAACAAAATCTTGATTTAGTTACTGTTAATTCGCATAAGATTTATGGACCTAAAGGAGTTGGGGGTCTTTTTGTAAAAAAAGGAGTGATTATTACCCCTTTACTTCATGGCGGAGGGCATGAAAATGGAAAACGCTCCGGAACAGAAAATATAAGCGGGATAGTTGGTTTTGCAAAAGCAGTTGAAATTTCTAATAAAAAAGATATTATAAAAATGGAAAAAATTAGAGATTATTTAATTAAAAAAGTTCTTAAAATTCCAAATACTAAACTTAATGGAGATTCTAAAAAAAGACTTTGTAATAATGCTAATTTTTCATTTAGTTTTATTGAAGGAGAGTCTCTTGTTCTTTTTTTAAATCAAGAAGGAGTAATGGGTTCTACTGGTTCGGCTTGTTCTTCGAATACCTTAAAAGCAAGTCATGTGATTTCTGCAATCGGAGTCCCCCCTGAAATTTCTCACGGCAGTCTTAGATTAAGCATTGGAAAAAACACTACTAAAAAAGAAATTGATTTTACAGTAAATAAAATAGAAAAAGTGGTTAAAAAATTAAGATTAATGAGTCCTCTTGGAGTTGATTCTAATGTACAGTAAAATTGTTATGCATCATTTTAGTAAACCAAAAAATATGGGGGAAATAAGTAATGCTGATGGAGTGGGAAAAGTAGGAAACCCAGTGTGTGGAGATATAATGTGGTTATATATTAAAGTAAATAAAAAAAATAACATAATTAAAAATATTAAATTTAAAACAATGGGTTGTGCTGCAGCAATTGCAACTTCTTCAATGGTAACTGAATTGGCAAAGGGTAAAACTATTGATTATGCATCAAATATAACTAAACAAGATATTGTTAATGAACTTGAGGGGTTACCCCCTCAAAAAATCCATTGTTCAATTCTTGCAACTGAGGCACTTATTGAAGCAATTTATGATTATCTTACAAAAAATAAGTTAGCTGTTTCTAAACATGTTCAAAAGGAACATGAAAGGATAATAAAAACACCTATTTGTGAATAATAGTTATTCAAAACCACTTAATAGTTCACGAATAGCTTTTTCTTTATTTTTTGAACATATTACTCCGGATGCAACAAATACTCCTTTTGTCCCAAGTTCAATTGCTTTTTTTACATCTGCAGAATTTTTTACTCCTGCACCGGTTATTACTTGGATTTTTGGATTTATTTCATGAATTGCTTTTACTGAATCTTCAATCAATTCTGGTTGAGCAGTACTAACGCTTATATCTCCTCCAATTAATTCTGGAGGTTCTACTGCAATTAAATCAGGATTTAATTTAGCGAGTTGTTTTGCGCGTTCAATTGATTCTGCACAAAGCATTATTTTAAGACCTACTTCTTTTCCTCGTTTTACTGCTTTTTCTAAAAATTCATTGCTTACTTTATTTTCCGCATGGTTCAACACTGTTCCGTATGCCCCTGCTTGTTTAATTGCTTCTGGAAGAATTTTTCCAGTATTAGAACCGTAATTTATCGGGTCTATGTGTTGAGCAAATACTTTTAATGAACAATTAGAAGCTACTTCTTTCAAATCTATTGCTTGAACAACAGGAATTATTTCTACTTTTTTTTGAGCAAAGGAATTCATTAACTTTGCTAATTTTGTTGCATTTGAACCTGTGCTTTGTTCGTATGTTTTAAAATTTATGAATAAATATTCAACCATCATAACCACTTTTTTTTCTTAAAAAATAAAATTAACAAAATTGATACTATTAACATTAATACAAAAATAAAATAATAAGTATATGCTCCAAAAAAATCAATTTCTGGAAAAGAAACATTCATTCCATAAAATCCAGTTATAAGAGTTAAAGGCATCATTATAGTTGCAATAACAGTAAGAACTTTCATTACTTCATTTAATTTATTTGATTGTACTGAAACATAAACGTCTAACACACTTGTTACTAAATCACGATAAATATCAACCATATCAGAAATTCTAATTAAATGATCGTAAATATCTCTAAAATAAATAGAATATTTCGAATCGATTATTTTTGAATCTGTTCTTGATAAAGTAGATAATATTTCTCTTTCAGGAGAAATACGTTTTCTGAATTCGATTAATCTTCGTTTTAAATAAAAAATTCTTTTTAGTGTTTCTTTGTCCCCATAATTTATGAATACTTTATCTTCAATTTCATCAGCAAGAGAATCTAATTCATCAAGAACGGGAAAATAATTTTCAACAATAGTATCAATAATAGTATATGTCATGAATGAAGGACCTTTTTTCAAAATATTTGGGTTTTAATCTAGTCATTGACAATTCTTTGAGATTC
>CAZHFT010000109.1:0-3177 GCA_964531875.1 uncultured archaeon
CTTTAATTAAAGAGGAAGCAAAAGAACCTTCAGTTAAAGAAGAAATAAAAGAAGAAACTTCTGTTGAAGAAACAAAAGAAACTTCTGAAAATACAGAAACTCCAAAAACTCCTACCGAGGAGAAAAAGGAAGATACTGTTGAGGGCGCTTGATTTTTTCTTATCAAGATTCATGAGGTGAATGATATGGAGTACGTATATGCAGCAATGCTATTGCATTCCGGAAAAAAAGAAATAACTGAAGACGCTGTAAAGAAAGTTCTTGCAGGCGCAGGTGTAGAACCTGATGACGCAAGAATCAAAGCTCTTGTTGCTTCATTAAAAGAAGTAAATATTGAAGAAGCAATAGAGAAAGCAGCAGTAGCAGCTCCTGTAGCAGCTACCGCAGCACCAGCATCTGGAGACGGAGCAAAAGCAAAAGAAGAAGTTAAAGAAGATAAAGGGAAAAGCGAAGAAGAAGCTGCCGAAGGACTTGGAAGCTTATTCGGGTAGTTGCAATAGCGACTATCTTTTTCTTTTATTTTTTTTCTTTTTTTTAAATCATTTGTTTAATCTTTTTATTTCTTTTTTAGTATCTATTTTTTGCTAAACAAACTTATTTAAACAAATTAAACCTAATCTTTTAAAGAGTTTTTTTTTGGGGTTAATTGGAGTTGTTTTTTTGTTGAAAAAGTATTTTGCATTTTTTTTACTTGTTCTTTTTTTTAGTTCTTTTTCCTTTGCTGTTTTAGATAAAGGCGAAATGCAGATTTATGCGGTTACTACTAAAGGCGAAGGTCTTGTTGCAACTCTTACTTTAGAAATAGAGCCAGGAACTGGAAAAATTTGGAGTGCAGTTACTCCTCTTGTTGGAACAAGTACTCAAAGTGCAGAAAGAACGGCAGTTAAAGTTGCTGAACAATTTTATTCTGCTTCAAATAATTATGATTATAAGTTCAGTATTTCGTCTATTGCTTCAGTTGTTGAAGGTCCAAGTGCTGGTGCAGCAATGACGTTGTTAACAACATCTATGCTTTTGGATAAACCTTTATCTAAGGAAGTTAGTATTACTGGAACCATTAATGATGATGGGTCAATTGGTCCTGTTGGAGGGGTATTTGAAAAAGTCAAAGAAGCTTCAAGTACTGGGGTTAAACTTTTTATGATTCCTAGTGGTGAAGCTATTCAAACAGTTCGAGTCGATAAGGAAGTTAAAAGTATTAATTTGCTTGAACATGGGCCTTCTGAGTGGGGAGTAAAAGTTGTTGAAGTTGAAACAATTGAAGATGCGATTAAATTTGCATTTACTGATTTAGCTGAAATTGATGTTAATATAAATTCGTCAAATTCTATTCCTGAATTTGTTCCTGAAAAAATTCCTTTACCTAGGCACCTTGGTTCGTTTAAAATTCTTACTACTAATTATATTAAAGAAACTCGTCAAGTAACCTCTGAAGCAAGAATGGCTTTATCTTCTTCTTTATTAGAGGATTCTGAGGTCACTAGTTTTTTACTTGAGGTTCTTAATGATGCTGAATACACGATTACTCGTGCTGAACTTTTAAATGAACAAAATTATCTTTATTCTGCAGCAAATTTTTCGTTTCTTGCAAGAGTAAACTCGATTATTGTAAAAGAGGTTTCTAATAATCCCTCTCTTTTAGAAGCAGATTCTACTGCGTTTGATATAAAATTGCTTGAATTAAAACAAAATTTAAGGGAATTTGAAAGCGATTTAAATGACGAGGTTCCAAAAGAAGGGATTGAATGGTTTGCTTCTGCACAACAAAGATATACTTATGCAAAAAATGCAGTTGATTCATTAGTTTCAGGACAAACAATTATTGTTGATGGCACTGAAGAAGATAAAATAATGATTTCTCTTAAAAAATTACAAGATTATGCGTTTGCAGTTGCTTGGCTTGATGTTTCTAAAGATTTTTATAATTTATCCCAAGAATCAAGTGGATTAGTTTTCCATTCTAATGAATTTGAATCTTTAATTACTCCTTTGATTATAACTGTTGAAAATAAGTTTGCTGTTGTTGATGAAAATGTTACTCGAGAAGATATTTTGAGGCGAATTGATTCTGCAAAAACCGAAAAAGAAAAAAATTGGTTCGAAGCTTCTTTATTTGATATTGTTTCTGCAGATTCTTTTTTAATTGCCGAAATTGAATCAAGTGAAAAATCTCCAAAAGAATTGCGTGAGTTACTACTTTCAAAAATAGCTTCAGTTGAAAAAAAGATTTCTGATTCAAATGTTACTGTTGGTTGGGCTATTCTTTATTTAGATCATGCTAAGTATTTTTTATCTTCTGCAAATTATTATGCTGAACGAGAATTAGTCCTTAGTTCTACTAGTGATTTGAAAAGTGGAATCGCTCTTGTTTATCTTGCGGATAAAATTTTTGAGTCTTCCAGTAGCGTAATCGAGTTTTATTGTACTCAGGAAGTTGTTTCTAATACTGTTCCTTTAATAGAAAAAGAAAAGGAAGAATTTATTTTTGGGCTTACTTTGGAAGAAGTTTCTCTTGTTTCAATTTTATTATTCTTGTTTTGTTTGATGCTTATTTTGCTTTTAGTTTTGTTTAATATAATGCGTTCGAAAGGAAATCATTTTTCTATACTTAATCAAATTGTTAGTGTAAAAAAAGAAATTAAGAATATTGATATGCGTCTTCTTCGTGGAAAAATAAGTGGAAATGAATATTCTTCAGTAAAAGAAAAGTTGCTTTCAAAACTTTCTTTTCTTGAAGCTGAAAGACGCGAAAAAGCAAGTCATATTTTTGCTATTGATGATTATTCTTCTGAATTAAAGTCTTATACTTCTAGAATAAGGGATTTGCGTAAACACTTGAAAGGAAAAGAAATTTCAAAAGAAGAATTTTCTTCTCGTCTTAAAGATTATTTAGTGCACATCGAAAAATCAAAATCCAAGTTAGAAGATGAAATTTCAAATCTTGCAAATCAAAGACATTTTCTTGAATCCATTGATTTAAAGTCCCTTGGAAAAAAAAGAATGCTTCCGGTAGTACTTGGGGATGAAGCGCTTAGTGTAAAACCAAGTAAAAAAAAGTGGGCTGTTAAAGACCGTGCTTCAACTAGTGCTGGCGGTGACAGGGGCAAACCAAGAAAGGACCTAGTAAAATCAAAAATACTCAGTAAAACAGTGAAGAAACCCCTAAAAAAGAAGGTT
>CAZHFT010000110.1:0-3160 GCA_964531875.1 uncultured archaeon
TAATGATAATGCATTTTAATTCTGTGTTAATTGCCCTGCCGTTGTTATTGTACTCTTTTGTTGTATTGTTTTACAGAAATGGTTTTGTATTACACCAGCTAAAAATAGTTACGACTTCATTTTTCTTAATAAATCTGATTTTGTTTCTTACTGGAGGGAATTTGGTATTTATGAACTTAATCTATTTAGGTTTGTTCCTGAATCACATTTTTTACCCGTTACTAATAAGAAAATCAAATCCCTTGTTTGTTCAATAATTCACCCCACGTTCGGGCGAACGCAGGTGTTCTTTTTCAATTTGGTGAGTAGCCAATACCATCTCCAGGAAGTACTGCGATTTTTTTGTTCATTTTTTTCTCCTCCAAATTGGAGTATCAGGTCCTCCTTTACCCTGATAACTAAAACCTGCTCGTTTATAAGCTTCTTCTGAATGTAATCCAGGAGTAACAGTGATTTCTTCTATTCCTCTTTTTTCAACAAAATCAACAAACGCAGAAAGTATTCCTCTCCCTGAAAAAACAGGTTTTGGACTAGATAAAAACGTTCTATGATTATTTCTGAACTTTCCATCGATTCCTGCAGTTGTTATTTTAATCCATTTTCTACCTTCTTTTTCGATGAAAACTATTGAAGCATAATTAGTTTCCTCAGGAACTCCACTTCTATTTAATCGTCTAAAGGTGACTTTGATTTTATTTTCTTTAAACCTTTTTTCCTCGGCCATGAAAAGGTTTCGGTTGTCACGATAAAATCCTACAGTTTCATCATTTTCTTTGCCAAGCAATTTTCTGAGTTCTATTTCTTCTTTTCTACTCAGCGGTTTCATTGGTTTTGCTTTAAAATTTGTGATTCCGTGTTTTTCAAAAAATGCTCTTGCTCTTGCGGAATCTTTTGTTTTTCCAGGATGAACAGCGCTCGTGACTTTAGCTGCTACAGTCTCTTTAGGGGTTCTAACTACTCCGACATAAGGTCCTTTTGGAAGGAATCTTTTTATGTCTACGCGAGGTTTAGGCATTAATTTTCACTCTTTTGTCTCTACTTGGAGCCATAAAAAATAATGGATTTCAAAGAATTTAATTGTTACTAATTATAATTGATCTAATCTCAGAACTATTCTTTTCATAGTTATGTTTTCTATTTTTGGGATGTTTGATGGGAAATATTTTCCCATAAACTTTAAGGTGTAGGGTGCAAGAAATTTATGGAGTCTGCTTGGTTCAACTTCTGTTCCACCAAGCC
Organism: uncultured archaeon; assembly: GCA_964531875.1. Classification (GTDB taxonomy): domain Archaea; phylum Iainarchaeota; class Iainarchaeia; order Iainarchaeales; family Iainarchaeaceae; genus UBA493. The sequence goes on from CAZHFT010000110.1 coordinate 1,240, forward strand.
TTTTTGCACGGGTTGCATAGGTTTCTGAACCAGGCTCGAATACTATTCCTACAATTCCGGATTCTTTTAATTTTTCTTTATTCGCACGCACAAATTTAATCGATTCTTTTAATGCTTTGGCAATACTCCACGGGTTATTGCCTAATAGGTGCGGAGAAAGAAACCTTTCGCCTTTTTGTAATACAACATTACCAGTACTATCAACAATATCTTTTTTGCATCTTACTGCACCCATAAAAACTTTCACTCCGCCTGTTTTGTAAAAAGTAGTTTCAAAAAGCAAAGGTTTTCCAGTTGTTTCTTTTCCTCTTAAAACAAGTTCAGCATGAGGCCTTATCTCCATATTCAAACCTCCGACAAGAGGAATTCCATTAACTGCATGATTAAACCGAGATCTTTTAACAATTCTTGTTTTTACTCTTGACATAAAAAAGAAACGATTTGAGAGAATTTAATTGTTGTGCAAAAAAGTCGCACCGGCAATCAGCTCTTTAATGGAGTTTAAAAGCAATAAAATCAACTTAGTATAATGGCTTTTGGAGAATCAAAACAAATAAATAGTAGTGTATATCAATTGATATATAGTGGTTCTATGAGTAATCAATTTGGAATTTTCAAGAAAGATGTTCTAAGGTTTCCTAGGCTTGACACCGTGCTTATGATTGAAGATGCAATAATGAAAGCAAAAGGAGATCAAAAATCAAGACAAATATGGTTAAACTTACCAAAAAAAGTAATGTGGCAAACATATGTTGCAACACTTGATTATCTTGAATATTCCGGCAAAATAGTTGTAGAACAAGATAAACATGTAATATGGATCTGGGCGCCAAAAGAAATTCAAAAACTTAAGGATAAACGCCTAGTGATTCAATGAAAAAACCTGAAAGAATATTACAAGTAGCATTTGCCGATGTTTCTCTTAAAAACGCTTTTGAAGAACTTAAAAAAGGGAAATATGAAGAACAGCAAGTAGTAATTTTTTTGGAAAGGGCAATTTCTGATTTGAAAAAAAATTCTTTTTGTGGAATAAGAATCCCTTCAAAATTCTGACCTAAAGAATATTTAAAAAAATATAAAATTGATAACCTAAGGAAATATGATTTGCCTAACGGGTGGAGATTAATTTACACAATAAAAGGAAATGAATTAGAAATAATTTCAGTATTGCTTGAGTGGTTTAATCATAAAAAGTATGGAAAAAAATTCAAATACACTAATTGACAATTTTTTTAAGGCATCTTCAAAGCATTTTTCATTTCTTTTCTGTACTCATCAAAAGCATTTCTTCCCTTTGGGGTTAGTTTGAGCATTGTGCTTGGTTTTTTACCAATAAAATCTTTTTTTACATTCACATATTTTGCATTTTCTAATTTTGAAATGTGAGAAGAAAGATTACCAAAAGTAAGATCTGTTTGTCTCATCACAAATAAAAAATCTGCTGATTTAACAACATATAATTGAGCCATTATTTGAAAACGTGCTGGTTCATGAATCAGCTTATCAATTACTGGTTGCATTTTAGTTCTCCTTTTTTACAGGGTGTTTTTGAAGAAAAGTGTAAAATGTTGTTAAACCTGTAAGGAAAAAGAAAATTCCTATTGCAAATAAGTAAGTAGTGATATTTGTTTTTCCTGAATCAAATTCCATTAGGAAAAAAATAATTCCACTAATAAAAGCAAGAACTGCATAAACTCTGTGTTTAACATCTCCTGAAAGAGAATAAGTATAAGTCATTGCGCCTACAAGTGCTGTTCCAAAAAATAGAGTCATCCATCTATACCAAGAATTAGTATTTGAAATATCCCCTACTAAAAATAATCCTGTTCCAATTAAAATAAAAGTTACAAAAATGAAAGTAAAAATTCCTCTAACTGTTTCTTTTGGTTTTTCAAGTTTAAACTCAGCTTTTCCAATTCTT
>CAZHFT010000111.1:0-3152 GCA_964531875.1 uncultured archaeon
AAACAAAATAAGTAGCAAGAAAAAACAAAAGTGCTTTTTTGGAACTAAAAAAATTTGTACATTTATTTAGATGCACAAAATGTAAATCAGAAAAAGGACTTATTCTAAAAAAAATAAATTAGAATGTAAAAACTGTGGTAAAAAATTTACAATCAACAAAGAACAACCGGTGTTTTTATGAATAAATTTTTTGATTCTCGATTTTGGCCAATACATGATAGATTATGGCTTACTTTACATAAAACTTATCAAATAATAGAAGAACATTCAGAAAAAGCAAAGGGAAATTTGCTTGATATTGGCGGAGAAAAAAATAGAGTATTTGAAATATTCAAAGGAAAAATAGACCATTATATTTCATTGGATATTAAACATAATCAAAACAAATCTGATTTAAATGTTGTTGGAGATGGATTAAATCTTCCATTCAAAACAAATTCAATAGATACTGTTCTTTGTACTCAAGTATTAGAGCACATAAAAGAACCACAATTATTTGTTAATGAAACTCACCGAGTATTAAAAAAAGGAGGCTATTGTTTTTTGAGCACCAATATGACTTGGTTTTTTCATGCAGTTCCTGATGATTATTACAGATTTACTGAATCAGGATTAAAATATTTATTCAAAAATTTTTCAGAAACAAAAGTATATCCCGCAGGAGGATATGTTAGTACTTTATTTGCATTAGCTCTTTTACCCTTCAAATATTTACCAAAACCAATAAGTTTTATTCCGGTTACAATATTAAATATTTTAGGTAAAGCACTGGACAAATTATTCTTTGATTCAAGGTTAACTACAAATTTAGTTATAATTGCAAAAAAATAATGTTTCATTGTACCAAAAAGCCTTTTTAAACTTAAACTATTTATCTTAAAGAGTAGTGATAAAAAATGAAAATATTAATGTTAAATCCTCCATTTTTATACAAATTTTCAAGAACAAGCCGAAGTCCAGCGATTAGTAAAGGCGGATGTATTTATTTTCCTATTTGGATGGCATATACTACTGGAGTCCTTGAACAAAATGGACACGAAGTAAAACTTATTGATGCACCGGCAGCAGGAATTACTCTTGAAAAAGTAATTGAACTTGTGAAAGAATGGAAACCAGAGTTAATGGTTGTTGATTCTTCAACTGCATCTTACAAAACAGATGTACATGTTGTCGAGGAATTAAAAAAAATTAATCCTTCTGGTTTTTCAGTAATGGTTGGAACACATGTTGGAGTTCTTACTGATGAAACCTTAAAAGAAAGTGAAAAAATTGATGCTGTTGCCAGAGGAGAACATGATTTTATTATTAGAGATTTGGCTGATGCACTTGAAAACAAAAAACCGTTAAGTAAAGTTAGAGGTTTGAGTTACAAAAGCAATGAAAAAATAATTAATAATCCTGACATGCCTCAAATTGATTCTAAAGAACTTGACAAAATGCCTTTTGTTAGCGAAGTATACAAGAAGCATTTAAAAATTGAGGATTATTTTTATCCTTCAGTTCTTTTTCCAGAAGTAACTCTAATTACTGGAAGGGGTTGTAAGTATATGTGTACTTTTTGCTTGTGGCCACAGACACTTACCGGAAGAGGGTATAGATCAAGAAGTGTAAACAATGTTGTTGATGAATTTGAATGGATTCAAAAAAATTTCCCCCAAGCAAAAGACATTATGATTGAAGATGATACTTTAACTCAGGACAAAGAACGAACAATTGCGCTTTGTAAAGAAATAATTAATAGAAAATTAAAACTTGTTTGGACTTGTAATTCCAGAGCAGATATTGATTTGGAAACCATGCAATGGATGAAAAAAGCTGGTTGTAGATTAATGTGCGTTGGATTTGAAAGTGCAGACCAACAAATATTAAATAATATTAAAAAAGGAACAAAAATAGAAAAAATTGAAGAATTCATGATTGATTCAAAAAAAGCAGGACTTCTTATCCATGGTTGTTTTATGCTTGGTAATCATGGCGAAACAAAAGAAACAATAAAAAAAACTGTTGAGTGGGCAAAAAAACTTGAACCAGATACAGCTCAATTTTTTCCTTTAATGGTTTATCCCGGAACTGAAGCATTTAAGTGGGCTCAAGAAAATAAATATTTAACAACTGAAAAATGGGAAGACTGGTTAACAAAAGAAGGAACACATAACACAATTATTCATACTGAACATCTTTCCCCTAAAGACCTTGTTGAAGGTTGTGATTGGGCAAGAAATGAATTTTATATGCGTCCAAGTTATATTCTTGGAAGACTTAAACTTGCTTTAACAAGACCTGAAGAAGCTCCAAGATTACTTAAAGGAGGAAGAACTTTTCTTAAGTATCTTTTTAATGTGGATTCTTGGAAAAAGAATGCTGCAGAAAAGCAAGAAAAATAATTAAAGGTGTTTTTATGAATCGAGTTGACTTTGCTCTTGCTAATTTAAATGGAAAAATTCTTGACGTTGGTTATAGTGTCGGAGGAATCCATTTAAAGTTTGTTGAAAAATTTGGACAAGAAAATATTTACGGAATAGATATAGAAACAAAAAAAGATACTGCTAATTACAAAAAAGCAACTGCTGAAAAAATTCCTTTTTCAGATAATTATTTTGACTCAATTTTTGCAGGCGAATTAATTGAGCACATTGAAAAACCAGAAAACTTTTTGAAAGAAGCAAACAGAGTTTTGAAAAATAAAGGAATTATTATTCTTACTACTCCAAACAAAAAAAGCTTGATTAATCGAATTTTTCATTCTTATGAAACTCCGATTCACATTAGTTTATTTGATTTTGAAGAATTGAAAAAAGAATTGAAAAAACAAGAATTTGTAGTAGAAGAATTTTTTTGTCGACCTTACAGCAATGAAAATTGTTATGGAAGCAAGAAAAAATGGACTTTTTTGTTTAGAAAACTTATTCATTATTTGCTACCTAAAAGTTTACAAGAACAAATGATTATCATGGCAGTGAAACAATGAAAGTTAGTGTAATAATTCCAGCGTACAATTCTGAAAAAACAATTGGAAACTGTGTAGAAGCAATAATGCAACAAGAAATTAAAGAAAACTTTGAAGTAATTTTTGTTGATGATGGTTCAAAAGATGATACTGCAGATGCAGCAGAAGAACTTGGAGCAATTGTTATCAGGCAAAAAAATTCCGG
>CAZHFT010000112.1:0-3113 GCA_964531875.1 uncultured archaeon
GTCAAGACTTGAACCTCTTTCTTTGTCTTTCATAATTAAATCTTCACTTGCTTGGAATCTTGTTGCAAGAGCCCATTCAACTTCTTCATTGTTATAAATGTCCACGTCTTTATCAACTACAAAAACGTGTTTGCAAGATTTGTGCCCTTCGAATGCTGCTTGAATTGCTTTCTTCCCGTCATCAGGTTTTTGCTTATCTATTTTTACTCTTGCATGAAGCCATGAGCATCCACCAGCATTAATGTTTACATCAATGCATTTTATTCCAGCTTCATTAACTTTTTTGAATATTGTTGGTTCTCTTGGCATTCCCATTAAAACTTTGTGTTCAAATTTTCCAGGAAGTAACGCTTGCCAAATCGCGTCTTTTCTATGAGTTATTTTTGTTACAGTAAAAACTGGTTCTTGTCTTACAAAGTCTTGTGTTTCAGTTAAGTCAACAAAGGGGCCTTCGTTTGCTTTTTCTTCCAGTGAAATTGTTCCTTCAAATACGAATTCGCACTCAGCAGGAATTAACGCGTCAAAAGTTTTTGCTTTTGTTACTTTAATTGGTTTTAAAGAATTAGCGATTTCAAGTTCATCTTGTCCTAATTCCACTGAAGTTGCTGCTGCAACAAGAACCTCTGCTCCGTTTCCAATACAAATTGCTATTGGCATTTTTTTCTGTTCTTCTAAAAATTTATCAAAGTGTCTTTTTTTTACTATTCTTACACTAAACTTATTTTTTGAAATTTGCATACCCCTATGAAAATCAAGGTTTTGCCCATGTTCAGAAGAATTCGCGATTATTACTCCACTACTAATGTAATTTCCCCCATCATTTGGACAATGGAAAAGAATTGGAATTTTGTCCATGTCTACTTCTTGCATTTCTACTTCTTGACAAGGAGCATTTTCGATTACTTCCGGTTTTGTGGGATTTTCAATTGCTTTTGTTATTGTGGGAATTAATTCGCTTACTTTACAATTAAGATAATCTGCGATTGTTTGTTTTGTTGGAAAAATGTTTCCTGCTACTTTGAATTCTGATTCTTTAATTTTTTCAAATAAAACAGGTTTATCTACTAATTCATTAATTATTGCACTTGCTTCAAGTTTTTTTGAAACCGGTTTTTGAATTTTATTTAAATTTTCTAATTTTTCTACCTGTTCTCTGAAACTCATTTTTTCCACCTCTTGAATTCCTCATTATTTATTTCAAAACAATCCATTACTTTTCCACTAATAAAAGAGAATAAATGTTTAATTTCCTTTGGTTTGTGATAAAAACCCGGAGAAAGTGGCATTACTATTCCTCCAGCAACACTAATCTTATGAAGCTGTTCAAGTGCAGGTGTGCTTAGAGGAGTTTCTCTTATGCATACCACAAGCTTTTTTTTCATTTTCAAAACATTATCTGCTGCTCTTGCTATTAGTGTTCCACAATGTGCATTGGCAACCTCAGAAGCGCTTTTGAGAGTGCATGGAATAATCACCATTCCGTCCACGAGAAATGAACTCGAGGCGATTTCTCCAGCCATGTCTTTATTATCATAAACCTTAAAAGCGAGTTTTTTTATTTCCCCGATTTTATAATCGGTTTCGATTTTAATTAATTTTTCAGCCCATTCGCTCATAACCAAGTGAACTTCTATTTTTTTTTCTTTTAAAGATTTAAGCAATTCAACAGCATACTGTATTCCACTTGCGCCAGTCATTCCAACAATTAGTTTCATTTTAGCACCTCTTTGAACATTTTAAAACTTTCTAAAAATCCAGGGCTAATTTTTTTTTCAGAAGAAATTAATTCCTCAATTTCTTCCATTTTTTTTAATTCAGTATTCTCCACTTCGATTGAATCAAAAACTAATTTTCCTATTCCTTTTACTAAAAAAATTTTTAATAAAAAATTATCATTATATTCTTTGTCTTGAATATGAATTACTCCAAGTTTTTTTAAGTCTTGTACTTCTAATCTAAGTTCTTCTTTGACTCCTCTAATAGCTGCTTCTTCAAATGTTTCTCCTGTTTTTACTGTTTCTTCAACAATACTATAATTCAAAGGTCTAACTTTTTTGTTATGGCTTCTTTGTTGAATTACAAATTTTTCTCCAATTTTAACATAAATTCCTGCACAACGATAAAGCAATCCTTTTTCTTCAACTTCTTTACGCGAAGCCTGACCAATTACTTCGTTTTTTTCGTTTATCAAATCCAGTATTTCAACCATTAAATCACTTCAGCATTGTTTTTGTTGCTTCAAATCCAGCTTGTTCTATTGCTTTTGAAACTTTGAATTGTATTTCTTCATTTGGAACAAGACAAATTACAAGCCCGCCTCTTCCAGTACCTGTTAGCTTCACTCCTAATGCTTCATTTTCTTTTGCAATAGAAATTATTTTTTCTATTTCTTTGCAACTGAGAGTCATTTCTCTAAGCAAATCCATATTCTTATTCATTAATTCTCCAAGTTTTTTAATGTCTCCATTTTTAAGAGATTCTAATCCTTGTTTAAAAATTTCTTTGTATTCCGTAAACATTTTTTCGTATTTTTCTGGATTCTCATTTTTTAATTTTTTAATATCTGCTACAATTTCTTTTGTTTCCTGTGTTATCCCTGTAGAAACAAGAACAATTGGGATTGGTTCTTTTACTTTTATTCTTTCAATTTTATTTTTTTCGCCAATTTCGCCTTTTTCAAAAGTTAAAAATCCGCCATAAGTTGAACAGGTATTATCTATTCCTGAAGGATTTCCCGCGCTTCCTTTTTCGCCTTCATAAGCAACCTCATTAATTTCCTTATCATTTAAACCAAGAGAAAAATGTTCATTTAAGCCACGGGCAATTGAACTGGCAAGAGCTGCACTTGCCCCGATTCCAGAAGCGCATTTTAGCTGACCAGAGAGAGTTATTTTCAAAGGGGTTTTTTCTAAATCAATATTCAAATATTTCATTATTAAATCAAGACTTCTTTTTATTTCGCCTTGTTTTTTTGTTTTGTATCCTTCTATTGCTGGACGATTATCAATCAATTCAAGTCCTTGTGTTCCTTCTTCAACTTCGGCGATAGTATAAGTAAAAATTGCTGAAGCAATTGAAGGTAAATTATAAACAACAAAGTGTTCGCCGAAAAG
>CAZHFT010000113.1:0-3087 GCA_964531875.1 uncultured archaeon
CGGGAATAAAATAACTAGGTTTTTTCAAAAGTTTAAAAAAACTCGAAACTAACGCATTAATCATGTTAAAAACAACTGCTTTCGGATATTTAATGTTTTACTTCTAATACTTATTTTGTTTAATTTAACTTAATATTGATTATTTTTTTATTTTTTCCTAACCTTTTTAAACCTTCTCTATTGCTATTATTTAGTTAATAATTCTCATTTTGAGTGATTTTTATGCATATTCCAAAAGAACAAAGTCTTTATTGTCCGAATTGTAAGAGGCACACAGAGCATAAGCTCAAGGTATTTAAACCAGCTAAAGCAAGGGCTCTTTCTTGGGGAACTAGACAAAATGAAGTAAAACATAAAGCAGGATATGGCGGAAAAGCAGAATTTAACGCTACTGTTAAAAAACAAAATAAAAAACCAACTTTTGTTTGCGAATGTACTGTTTGTAATAAGAAAATTTACAAAGTAATTGCAAAAAGAATGAAAAAAGCTGAATTGAAATCAAAAGCCTGATTATCCGATTAACATTCCTAAAGTAAATTCAGTGCTTTTTAGTGTTGTATGGCTTTTCCAATGGTGATGGCTAAAGAAAACATAAATTTATATTTTTAGAACTTATATTTATTTCATGGGCAGAAGATTTAGATTTATTAGGGGATTATTTAGCCGTCTGAGGCGGAGAATTCCAGCAATGGCACATAGAGCGAGAGAAGGAACCCCTACACATTCTTTACCGAGATTTCGTGAATTTTATAATGCGGTAAAAGAAGCACAAAAAACTCCCGGGGATTGGAGTGTTTTGCAGCGTTTTTATCATGAAAGAGTGTTTTCCCCAGCCACTGTTAAAACTTTAGAAAAACTTGGTTTTGATTTTGAAAAATGGAGCTTTCCGGAAGAAGTAATTACTTCTTTTGCTTCAGGAAATCGTGAAGAAAAAAGGCGTTTAGTGGATCAACTTTATTCTGCTGTTGGGGAAATAGTAACTCATTGTAGAAATAAGGAGTTGATTAAAGCTCAAGCAATGAAAGATTTTCAGGGCGTACTTTCTGCAAGCACAAGAGGAAAAACAATTGATGCTGATAGATTTTTTGAATTAATGTATAGAGAATTTCGACATGATGCCAATAAACCTATTGAGGGTATGATGATTGCACTTGATAGAATGGAAAATAGACTTCAATAAATATTAATTATTTCAAAAACTATCAGTTTATTGACAAATTAACACTCTATTTAAATTCTTTTTTTTGTTAATTGTTGTATGACTACTAAAAATGCTATCCTTTTGATTGTAAAACAAAATAATGGTGTTGAGTATAATTCTCTTTTAAACAAATTTTCAAGTTCTTATTCTAATGTTAATTCTGCTCGGGCTGCACTTTCTCGTTCCCTAAAAGACTTAACTATTTTTGGGTTTCTTGCTCGAAAAAATAATCGGTTTTTTATTTTGGCTAAAGGAGAGCAGGAAATTTATTCCGAAATAAAAAATAAATTAATTATTGCTCTTAATGACAATATTAAACAAAAAAATTCAGTAAATGAAATCGATTCAATTGTTACTCGATTGCAAGTTTTAATTCAACGAGGTAATGAAGATAAGGATTTATTAAAAAGTTCTAAAACTTCTCTTGATTTTTCCATTTCTGATTTAGAAAATTTAAATGAAAAAATTGATTCAAAAATTAGCCATTTAAAATATATTTCTAAAGTTTTTTTTGAACAAATAAATTCTTTAAAAAAACTTGATTTCAATGATTCTTTTTCAAAAACATTAGCTAATAGTTCTTCAACTCTTTTGGTTTCGCTTTTTTCAAATGCTGAAATTACTGTAGAGTGTCAAAATGAAAAAACGCTTATTGTTTTAGCTGCGCGTTTTTCTACAAAACCAAAAAATAATACTTTTCAATTATCTAAAAACAATTTAAAAAAATTATTTAAGTACATTAAAGAAACTAAAAAAATTCATTTAGGAACCATTATAGTGTATTCTTCAAATTTAAAGGTAGAATTTTCTAACACTCGAGTAACTGTTTCAGGTCCTTTTTCTGAAGTAAAAAAATGTAAAAAATAATTTTTTTTACTTAAGTATATCTGCAGTACCCGCACCGATATTAGCAAATAATCCTACAAATATAATTAATCTTAGTGCCCAATCAAAATTTTGAACTTGTCCGCCTATTACTCCAAAAACATAAAGCATTACTCCTGCAGTTAAATAAGAAATAAATATCATTGAAAATAATCTTGCAGGGATTAGATTAATTATTTTCTTTTCTTTTTCTTTTTGGTAAGCTGTAAAGTAAATAAGTAAAATATCAAACAAAAGGGTTATTCCTATTATTATTATAACTCGGGGTAAATCCAGATTTTGAGCAAGACGCCAAACTTCTTCAGTTACGGCTAATGGACTGGATATAATTATTGCTCCAACTATTTGTTGTGCAATGTCATTGAAATTAAATTCTTTGAGTGCCTCAGGAGAAAGCCTTTTTAAAATCGATTTTTGTTTTTTGCTAATTTCTTCTACTGTTTCTTTTATTTCGTCTACGTCTTTTCCTGTATCTAGTACTTCTTCTTTTATTTCGTCTACGTCTTTTCCTGTGTCTTCCACTTCGTCTTTAATGTCTTCAAAGTGTTCTTTACGCGTAATACTTTTTTTTGTAGGAGATTTCTTTTTTTGAGGCATATAAATCCCTTTTTTTGAAAAACAATAACAGTCTGTTGTTTTTAATTCTTTTCTGTTTAATAGTTTTTTATTACAAATAACTATAAATAGTACTGGGGGAAGGGGTATTTTTGAAGTATAAAGCAATTATTTTTGATTTTAATGGGGTTTTTGTTCCTGCTCCAGAGAAAAAAATTCTTTATTCGGTTTGTGAAAAAATAAAAGTTGGTAAGTGGATTGCTCTTTCTAATTATTATTTGAATATTTGGGCGTTTGAAAGAGGGTTTCTTTCACCTGAACAATTTTGGAAAAAAGTATTTGTAAGTATTACTGAGAAAGAATATGCCGAATTAATTGTAAAAGAATATGAAAAACAACATCAAAAAAATTCTTTATTATTCATGCTTGCAAAAGATTTGGCTAAA
>CAZHFT010000114.1:0-3066 GCA_964531875.1 uncultured archaeon
AGAAAAAAAAGTAGACTTAAAAGGTCTTGAAGTAAAAGAAAATGGGAAAACATTTCATTGGGCGGGAGAGTATGGAGTTGATTTAAATTCTGCTAAAACTCTTCAAACTGATTTAAATGTCCTTGAAACTTTTTCTCCAAAAATTCCTGAAGAATACAAAGACGCAGATTTTCTTTTTCTTGGAAACATTGACCCTGAATTACAATTGAAAGTTCTTTCTCAAATGAATAAACGTCCAGGGTTAGTTATTGCAGATACTATGAATCTTTGGATTGAAATTAAAAAAGATAAAGTTTTGGAAGTCGTAAAAAAAGTTGATTTGTGTTTAATGAATGATGGTGAAGCAAGAATGCTTTTTAACACTTCAAATCTTGTTAAAGCTGCAAAAGAAATTCTTGCACTTGATTCAAAAATTGCGATAATAAAAAAAGGCGAACATGGTTGCATAATGTTTTCAAAAGACAATTATTTTTCTTGTCCTGGTTATCCTCTTGAAAATGTTAAAGACCCTACTGGCGCAGGAGATTCTTTTGGGGGAACTTTAATTGGTTATCTTGCAAAAACAAATGATTTTTCAGAAGAAAACATGCGAAAAGCAATTGTATACGCAAGCTGTGTTGCTTCATTTAATGCTGAAGGATTTTCTGTTGAAAAGCTAAAAGAATTAACAATGCAAGATGTTGAGAAACGTTACAAAGAATTTGAAGAAATAGTAAAGTTTTAATTTTTAATATTTTTTTAATGTTTTCTATTTGATTTTGCTTATTCTATTTCCATTTAAATCATACTGTGCAACTACTTTTGAAGTACTAACGCTATGGCCACTAACAACATGGGCTCTAGCAGTTATTAATTCGTCATTTAATATTTCCCAGCTATAATCTGGACGAATTCTATGTGTAGTTTCTACTTTTCTATTATTTTTTTTTAGTAGTTCTGCCAAAACATGAGCCGGAACTCTTTTTGGAGCAGAGATAAAACTTAATCTTTTTCTCATCTTTTTTGGTAAACGTATAAACTTTGGTAGTAAACGCATACAAAAATATACCTAAAACTACTATTAAAATGTTGACTTATTGGGGATTTTAGGCTTGCCCCGTATCGCTTATAAACCCTTGGGATTTCAATTATTACGTGATTTTATGGATTATGATGTAAAAGATATTAGTTTAGCAGAACAAGGAAAAATGCAATTAGCTTGGGCAGAAACTCAAATGGGTGCTCTTCTAAAAGTAAGAGAAAAGTTCGAAAAAGAACAACCCCTTAAAGGGCAAAGAATAGGAATGGCACTTCATGTAACAAAAGAAACTGGAGTTCTTGTAAGAACATTAATTGCCGGTGGCGCAGAAGTTGCAATTACAGGATGTAATCCTTTAAGCACTCAGGATGATGTTGCTGCTGCACTTGCAAAAGAAGGCGTAAAAGTTTATGCTAAAAAAGGCGAAACAAACGAAGAATATTATGAATACTTACAAAAAGTTTTGGATATTAAACCAACTGCAACTATTGATGATGGTTTAGATTTGGTTTCTGAAATTCATTTGAAAAGACCAGAATTAATAGATGGATTAATTGTTGGAACCGAAGAAACAACTACTGGAATAATTCGATTAAAAGCAATGGTTAAGGAAAAAGCTTTGAAGTATCCTGTTATTGCTGTAAACGATAACAAAACAAAACACTTGTTTGATAATTATTATGGAACTGGACAATCAACTCTTGACGGAATTCTTCGTTCAACTAATATTTTGTTTGCAGGAAAAACCGTTGTGGTAATTGGTTATGGTTCTTGTGGAAAAGGAGTAGCTCTTCGTTCAAAAGGCCTTGGAGCAAATGTAATTGTTACTGAAGTAGCACCAATTCCAGCATTACAAGCAAAAATGGATGGTAATAGAGTAATGCAACTGGACGAAGCAGTAAAATTCGGAGACGTTTTTATTACTGTTACAGGAAACAAGCATGTTATTCCTGGAAGAATTTATTCAAAAATGAAAGATGGTGCAATTCTTGCAAATTCTGGTCATTTTGATGCAGAAATCGATATTCCTGCATTAGAAGCACAAAGCAAAAGCAAAAAAAGAATAAGATGGCAATTAGACGAATACACAATGGAAGGAAATAAAAAAATTAATTTATGTGCTGAAGGAAGACTTGTAAATTTGGGGGCTGCAGAAGGACACCCAAGTACAGTAATGAGTCTTTCATTTTGTGGACAAGCACTTGCAGTAGAGTACGGAATCAAAAATGAATTAGATGTTAATTTGCATATGTTGCCTTCATACGTTGATGATGATATTGCGCAACTTCAATTGAATGCAATGGAAGTAAAAATTGACGAGCTTACTGAAGAACAAATAAAATACTTAAATTCTTGGAAAGAAGGAACCTAACTTATACATAATCTTTTTTTCCAATACTTATTTATTCCTCTGTTTCTTTATTATATTCATGCAAAACAAGGAAGAAGTTAGTAATGAAGAGTCTAATCCAGGCGCTAATTTAGAGGGTAGTTCTGATTTAGATGAGTCTTCAGATTCTTTAATTTCTATTCCTGACTCAATGAATCAGGCTGGTTTAATTGATTTAATTGACCAACCTGCTTGGAAATCTATTCTTATTGAACTTGTTAAAAAGGAAAGAATGGATCCTTGGAGTATTGATATTTCTGATTTAACTGTTAAGTATATTGCAAAAATTAATTCTCTTTCTTCTACTGATTTAAGACTTCCAGCTAATGCTATTCTTGCTTCTGCTCTTTTGTTAAAGTTTAAATCTAATGTTTTGAAAATTAGTGACATTGAGGACGAGGATGAATTTCTTGAGCAAAAGAAGGGAATGAGTGCGGAGGAAAAATTAGAGTTTGATGCTTTGCTTCCTGATTTGCAAAGCATTCATCGAATCAAAGAGGGTAAGGTTTCTCTTGATGCTCTTGTTTCCAGTATTGAATTAATGCTTAAATCCACTAAAAAAACAAAGGACAAGAAATTTTTGAACCGAGAGCGAACTAAGTTCCAAATTCCTTTGCCTGATTTTAAAATCGATGAGGCAATGAATAAAGTTTTTAAT
>CAZHFT010000115.1:0-3020 GCA_964531875.1 uncultured archaeon
GTATTTGTACAATATTAATAGTAAACAAAATGAAAAAATAGTTTACAATATTAAAGATTCAAGTGTAAAATCTAATATAACTTTTGGAATAACTGAAAATTATGTAATATATGGGCAAAATATAACTGATGCTTATGGCGATGTACAATTATATTCCTATAACTTAGAAACTAAAGAAATTTTGCCAGTGACTGATGAATATTCAAGAATCTGGAGTAATCAAATAGCCTTTTTTGGCGATACAATGGTTCTTTTTGATCAGGGTAGAATGACTAAGAGAGAAATTAGAGGGTACTTAACAATCTTTGGTTCTAACTCGGCAATTCCTTTAAGTAGACTTACTGGTATGATGGGGTTCGGGACAGAGATTTATTCATCTAATGATCAGACAAAATACGCTGATATTTATAACGAAAAATATAATTATCCCGATTTAATAACTGGAAGAGTTATGGGTGTTGATTTATCTGACGTTTCTAGCTATATTGCAAGAGATTTATTTTATGGATTTTTACCCGTTTCAAATAATGTAATAATACTGGCTAGTTCTCCCGAATTTTTGGATGAGTTTAACAGATATTCAAATTGGGCGGATTCTTTTAGGTTTGCAGGTTACAATTCTAGAAGCGAGCTTTCTGAAGAGCTTTCCCATAATTTTGAACCAAATACTTGGGTCAATCAACAGTTAATAAATTACAATGACCATGGTAGTCGATTTTTTTCAGGGATATATCCAGATGAAGTGCCAGAGCTATCTAATTCTTTAATTGTTAGCATGGCGTGTTCCACTTGTTCTTATGAATCCACGCCTTATCAAGATAGTCGAGTTATTTGTGCAAAGGCTATTAGAAAAGGGGCTTTGATGTATGTAGGGGCGGTTAGTCCAATTGAAGGCGGAAAGCTTTCAAGTGGCGGTTATAATAATTACACTGAAAACGATGTTTCACGGGACATAATAAATAATATTTATTATACGGGTTATAATTTGGGACAAGCATTTACTGCCGCATATTCTGCGTCAGGAGGGTTTACATTGATAGGCGATCCTACTTTAGATATAAAACCTCCAAATAAATTAAAGGAGCGACTAAAATGAGCAATAAAATAATTTTTGGATTTTTGATTGTATTACTATTTGCAAACTTTACTTTTGCCTTTGAAACGAATATAATCATCAAGCCATTTTTTAGCAAAGGAGAAGATATTAATTTTAGCTATACGTTTATTTCAGAAACTACTACTGAGAAAATAATTTATGAACCTGGAGTTTATTGCCATAATACCCCAATACCGTTCAGAGTTACAAAAGAAACGATTTTACAGAAAGGAGTCCTTAATAAAAATACTTATCGTTTTCTCAAAGTAAATGATTCAATCGAACCACAAGACTGTACTGCATACGTGCAAATACTTTCCCCTGTTGAACAGAAAGTAGAAAAGACTTTTAGGATAAAAACAGATCCTTCTTTTGAGTTTAGTTTGTTTTTGTGCAAGGATGAATCAGGTTCTGAGAAATCAACGATATTTGTTCAGGAGGAAAGTGTTTTTCTTAATTATAATTCAGAAGTTACTGCTCCAATAATAAAAATAACTTTAACATCCCCTGATGATTCACAACAAGAAATTTCTTCACCTTCTTCAATTACTGCGTCTCAAATTGGAACATATTCATTAGAAGCAATTGCTTCAAAAGAAGGATACAAAACAATTACGAAATCAATTGAGTTTGTTGTACTTGAACACGAACCAAATATCCCTTTTGCAGGAGAATGCAACGCAAATGAAGTTTGTGACTCTGGTGAGAACTCTCAAAATTGCCCGCAGGATTGTGTTAAAGGAACCAATAGCAGTGAAGAAGGGATCGATTTAACACTAATTGCAATAAGTGTTCTGGCAGTTGCAATAATAGGTTTTTTGCTTTTCAAAAAATTTAAATAAACCCGCACCACCATGCCGTTTGCGTCCGGCGGTAACGCGTCCACCTTTGGTAGGGCTGTTTCCACACCGGCAACCACCCCCTTGCTTTTGTTTATAAACGAAAACAACTACTTTTTCTTTTAGTAACTATGAGGTGATTTGAAAATGTATGAGTTTAGAATGATGAGATTTGTTGAAACAAGAGATTCAGTTAAAAGCCCAAGGGCAAAAATTTGGAGAACTGCATAAGGTGAAAAAAATGAGTGAAACTCCAGAATCGAAGTTTAATGCTGGTTCAATTCAAGTTGCAGTATGGGATAATGAAAGTAAAGATGGGAATGCTTTCCAAAGCATTTCTATTCAAAAGCGTTACAAAGTAGGAGAAGAATGGAAAACAACCAATTCTCTTAATATAAACGAAATTCCAAAAGCAATTCTTGCATTACAAAAAGCATATGAACATTTAATTTTAAAAGAATAGTTTTATATGTATAACAATATATATTAGTATTATGAAAGTGAATTCAAAGATGATTGGCACAAAAGTAACTTCTGTTGAGCAGGAAAAAATTCATAATTTAGTTGAAGCTGGAATGTACCTAAATCCTTCTGATTTTGTGAGGGATGCGATTCGTGAAAAGCTTGAGGCAATTGAAGTAATAAAAATGAGGGATGTTGATTACAAAACTGCAAAAAAAGAGATTTTAGGGTATTATGAAAAATACAGTGAAGCTTATCCTTCGGATATTTCTTTGGAATTAGGAGTGGATTTGGAGCTTGTTTATAGAATTGTTAATGAGTTAGTAAAAGAAAAGAGGGTCGAATTTTTTGAATGAATCTAATTGTAATGTGGGTTCTTTAATTAAAGGAGATAAAATAATTTGTCGTGCTAGAAAAATTGGAAAACCTGTTGTTTTACCTTTAAGTGGAAGACATAAAACACAGCAAATTGCAATTTGGGAAAATGCTTTTGCAGTAATAGAAAAAAAATCAAGGTTTCTTCCAAAAACTTAAATTTTTTTTTATCAATTTTTTTTATTTTTATTTTAAAAATAATTAAAGATTGCAATGGTTTTGATTCATTTAACCCTGTGCAAGAAAAA
>CAZHFT010000116.1:0-2981 GCA_964531875.1 uncultured archaeon
ACAAAAAAATCGCCTTTTTTATGTAACCCTTTCTCATCTTCAATGACCCCGTTAAGAACATACACCCACTCAAAATCACCATGATAATGTCCTTGGTCTTGCCAATTTGGCTCGATTTTTAACAAATCAGTTTGCATTCCTTTTTCAGAGGAATTTGCTAAATTTTTAATTTGAATTCCTTTTCTATGAAGTTTCCATTCAGACATACTCATAATAACTCACAACAAAATAAAGAATGCACGCAAATATATAATTGCATTTATCAAAAAATAGAAACAATTATAAATCACTTCGACTCACTTACTATTAGGTGATGTGATTTGGCTAAAAGTATGAGTATAACAGTTGAAGATTACACAAGCAAAGTTCTTGGAGTAGTAAAAGAAAAATATGCCTTAAAAGACAAAGGCAATGCAATGGATAAAATTGTTGATTTGTACGGTGAAAACTTTATTGAAAGAGAAGTAAGTGAAGAAGTAATAAAAGAATTAATAGATGATAGTGAAAGACACATAAAAAAACACGGTTTCAAAGGAACAACTATTAAAACTCTGAGAAAAGAAATAGAGGGATAAATTGTCTTTCAAATATAATCTCAGTGAAGAACTAAAAAAAACACTTAAAAAACTTTATAAAAAAGACAAGAAAAGATATGAAGCAACTCTCAAAAAAATAGACGAAGTTTCCTCAAGAAACATTCAAACAATAGATTTTTACAAAAACCTTCGGCATGAGTTTAAAGACTTCAAAAGAGTTCATATCGACAAGAGTTTTGTTCTTACTTTTAGAGTTTATCGAGAAAAAAAATTTATTTTATTCCAAAGATTTAAACACCACGACCAAATATATTAACAACTTTGAAAAAGTCTGTAAACTTTAACTAATGCATTAAATTTTGCGAATATTTTTTACCCAAAATTTTTTAATAAAAGGAATAGAATACTGTTGTATTAGGTATGCTCCTGCAGGTATAAATGCATTCAAAAATGGATTTGGAGCATTAATTAAAATTAAAAAATAAAGAACAATTAGGTAAGTTACACCGGCTAATATTCCTCTTCTTAATTTTGAGGTTTCCCAAGACTTATCAATTTCAACCTTGGAATTTCTTTCCAAAATCGAATTTACTTTTTCTTCAATATTCATAAAACAACTAAAAATAAATAATTGTAACTGCTTTTAAGAATAACTTTAACTGAAAAAATAGTGAAAAATGGGTGAATAACTTATTTAAGTCTGGAAAATCTAAATATACTATGATTAAAAAGCGTGTTCCAGCAACTTTACAAGCATTTAGAAATAGGCTAAAATATTATCAAAGAACATCGCCTGGAAAATATAGAGGGATTACAAATGAAGCCGGCATTAAAATGAGAATTGAGGCAACTCATACTACGTCTTCTCCAAGACCTTATATCGGGAGGCTATTGTTAGAAAAATCGCCTAAAGAAGTGAGATTAAATAAAGCAATTAATTATTTACAAAAAAAACACAAACTCACAAGAACACAAGCTGTGCAAAGACTAATAACTGATTTTAATAAGGTACAAGAAAACTGTAGGAGAATTGGAAAACGATTTAAAGAAACATATCATAAAAATCCTGATTTATTAAATGAAGACGCGCGACATATAGCCATTAGCACTGTACATGGAATAATATTTGCAATAGAAAATTATAAATTCGCCTTAGATAAAACTCTAAAAACATAAGATTTTTCACTAAATCAATCATTTGTCAATGTACTGTTTTTTTTTTGAAAAACCAACTATATTTTTTTCCACTTCACTCCCTCAGGAGTGTCAAGTAATTCAATTCCTTGTTCTTTAAGTTGGTCACGAATTTTATCAGATTCTGCCCAATTTTTTTCTTTTCTAAAGGCTTCTCTTTTTTCAATTAATTCCATTAGTTCATTTGAAATTTTTTCTTCTTGTTTTTTTTCAAAATCCCAAAAAACAAATATTTCATTTAATTCTTTTAAAAAAGAAAGAACTTCTTCAGCATTCTTTTTTGAAAATTGCTTTGAAGAAATCAAAGAATTAATTTTTGATTGGAACTCATACAGAGTAGGCCAAGCATTAGGTAAATTAAAATCATTATCCATTGCTTCAACAAATCCTTTTCTTGCTTCAAGAATTAAATTACTAACTTCAGAGTTTTCTTTTTCCCCTTCAAAATTTAATAATTCTTGAATCAAGTTATTCCATTTGTCAAGATTTTTTTGAGCCAATGCAATTGCAGAATCATTAAAATCAATTCTTGAACGATAATGAAGACTTGCAATAAAATAACGAAATGCTTTAGGATTAAACTTTTCAATTAATTCAGGAATAGTAATGAAATTCCCAAGACTTTTACTCATTTTTTCGCCATTAACATTCAAAAAACCAGCATGCAACCAATATTTCACAAATGGTTTCACTCCATAAGTACACTCGCTTTGAGCAATTTCATTTTCATGATGAGGAAAAACAAGGTCAACTGCTCCACCATGCATATCAAATTGTTTTCCTAAATATTTTGTACTCATAGCACTACATTCAATATGCCAACCAGGTCTACCTTTACCCCAAGGACTAGGCCAAGAAGGTTCATTAGGTTTTGATTTTTTCCAAAGAGCAAAATCCATTGGATTATCCTTATCATACTTATCAGTTTCTACTCTGGTTCCACCAACTCTATCTTTAAGATTAAGATTACTAAGTTTTCCATAATCTTCAAATTTATTAATCGCAAAATAAACTCCATCATCAGTTTCATAAGCAAATCCTTTTTCTTTAAGAGTTTTAACCATCTCAATTATTTCCTTAATATGCTCAGTAACCCGAGGCATCATGGTTGGTTTTTTTACCCCAAGTTCTTCAAGGTCTTTCATAAACAATTCAATATTTTTATCTGCTAATTCAAAAATAGTTATTCCTTGTTTATTCACAGTTTTAATCATGTCATCATGAACATCAGTAATGTTTACTACATAATTT
>CAZHFT010000117.1:0-2925 GCA_964531875.1 uncultured archaeon
TAACTATTAATCGCAGTCTTACTTTTCCAAGTGAAAGTTTTTCTTCGATTATTATTCCTGCATAAGTTCCTGCTGAAAAACCAAGGCCGTAAGCCAGAACAAGCCACATATTAGTAATGTCATTTACTACTTGTGCAATTGCGAATAACCAGATTATTGCTTCAAAAAAGCCAATTATTGGGGCATAATACTTAAATCCTTTAGAAACAAATACAACTCGAATTGTTCCAAGACTAACATTAATTGCCCTTGCAACAAAAATGAAAAAAGGTAATGTTAAAATCACGAACAAATCCATAAACTCACTTATGAATAAGTGTTTTTTATTAGTTAAACTTATTGTAAAAAAAATAGGTTTTAATTGAATTCTGTTTTTAATATAGTTGTTATTAAAATGTTTTTGTTGTTTTTTAGAGTAGGTGTTTAGTTTTTGAGTATAGTTGATTCAATTAAAGATTTTTTAAGTGTTAAATTTAATCTTTATTTAGTAATTATTTTAATTGTAATTGGTTTAGGGTTAATAATTACTCCTTCGGTGGAGGAAGAAGATTCTGGTTTTTCAGTTAATTTTTTTTATTTGCCTACTTGTCCTCATTGTGCTGAACAAGAGCCAATAATTAATGAATTAGAAAAAGAATTTTCTGATATTAATTTTTTTTATAATGATGCTTCAACTCCTGAAGGCAATATGAAATTTCATAAAATGGCTTTAGAAGCAGGACTTGATACTACTAAATTAAGAGTTCCTAATACATTTGTTGGAAAACAACCCTACATTGGGGTTCATACAAAAGAAGAATTAATTTTAGCACTAACTGAAAAAAATAATATAATTGTAGAAAAGGATGTTTCCGAGGAAATTTCAGCTACCTCTCTTGAATTTGATTTACCTTTGATGGGTAAAATTAATTTATCTTCTTTTTCAATTCCTTTCCTTGCAGTTATTCTTGGATTAATTGATGGTTTTAATCCTTGTGCGATGTGGGTGCTTGTTTATCTTATTGCATTATTAATTGAAGTTAAAGACAAGCGAAAAACTTGGTTAATTGTTGGTAGTTTTGTTGCAGCATCAGGAATACTATATTTTCTTTTCATGGCTGCATGGCTTAATGTTTTTCTTTTCTTAGGGTATGTAAAAGCATTAACAATTTTAATTGGCGCAGTTGCATTAGGCGGAGGAATTCTTAGTGTAAAAGAATACTTAAACACTAAAGAAGCATTAGAATGCAAAGTTGGAGACATTGAATCTAAAAATAAAACAAGAGGCTTGGTTCAAAAGATAATTGAACAACCACTTTCAATAGGAGTATTTTTTTCAATTGTGGTTCTTGCATTTGTTGTTAATTCAGTAGAGTTTATGTGTTCATCAGCAATTCCCGCGGTTTTTACAAAAGTACTAACTGTAAGTGGATTATCTTCAATTGAATATTATGCTTACATTTTACTATACGTGTTTTTCTTTATGCTTGACGATTTGATAATATTCGCTCTTGCAGTATTTGCAATTAATAGTACAATTGGAAATAAATATGCAAAACTTGCTAAATTAGTAGGGGGAGTAATACTTGTGATACTTGGTTTGCTTTTATTATTTGCTCCACAACTTCTTAGATAAAACTCAATTTTTAGCTGTTTTTTTGAATTAGAAACATTTAAATACTATTATGAATAATAATTCATAAGGGTTATGAATAATAATCCAAAAAAGAGGTGGTATAGATATGCCAAGAGGAGATAGAACAGGACCTAATGGAATGGGTCAAAGAACAGGTAGAGGAATGGGTTATTGTAATGGTTACAATTATTCCGGTTATGCCAATCCTGGTTACGGTAGAGGAATGGGCTATGGTAGAGGAACAGGATATGGTTATGGCAGAGGATTTGGAGGAAGAAGATTTGCTTTTACAGAACCTAATTATCAAGAACCAAAATACACCGCTAAAGACGAAATAAATGAATTAAAATCTGAAAAAGATGAAATAGAAAAAAGAATTAAACAACTTGAAAAACAGGAGGACTGATAATATGCCAGATAGAGATGGAAAAGGTCCTAGACAAAGAAGTCCAAGACCTTCAAAAACAAAAGCAGGAATGAAAAAAGGAAACTGTTAAAGTTTCCTTTTTTGAAAAAAGGGAAATTATTAGTATTCCCTTTTTTCCTAAATAATTAAAAACAATTAATCAGTAATTTATTCAACAAGTAAAATTAATTAATCAGTAATTTATTTAACCAGTAGAATTAATTAACCAGTAATCTATTTAGTAATTAAACAAGTGATTTTTAATGGCTAGACCAATTCGAAACAGAAGAGTATTTTCAGAACCCGAAGTAGTTTATTTCAAACCAGCAGGAGTTCCAATGCGAGAACTTGAAGAAGTTACTCTTGCAGTTGAAGAATTAGAAGCATTACGTTTGTGTGATGCTGAAGAAATAAATCAAAAGGAAGCTTCTGAAAAAATGAATATTTCTCAACCAACATTTCATAGATTAATTTCTTCTGCAAGAAAAAAAATTGCTAAAGCATTAACCAAAGGAAACGCAATTAGAATTGAAGGCGGAAATTTTGAAATTTTAAAAAAGAGGTTTTAAAAAATGAAAATTGCAATTGCAGTAAATGAAAAAAATGAAAATGCACAAATAAGTGAAAATGCAGGAAGAGCTAAATTTTTTATGGTTTTTGAAAATGAAAAACTCATAGATACAATTGAAAATCCTTTTAGAATGGGTTCTGGCGGAGCTGGATTTGGAGTTGCAAAAATGTTTGGAGATAAAGGCGTTGAAAAAATTGTTGCTGGAAAATTTGGTGAAAATTTTGTCGGCGCGATGAAAGAAAGAAATATTTCTTTTGAAGAAAAAGTTTGTACGGTAAAAGATTTTTTTGAAGAGTGAATGTTAATGAAAAATTTAACTATTAATACTGCTAT
>CAZHFT010000118.1:0-2901 GCA_964531875.1 uncultured archaeon
CACTTTTATGTTTTTCAATTGGAATATGATGCATAACATACATAAAAATTACTGCATCAAAAGAAGAATCCTTATACTGAAGTTCTGCTGCATTTCCATTATGAACTTCATAAGAAGCATATTTTTTTGTTTTATTAACAACCGCAGAATCTAATTCAATTCCAGTTACTTGGAATCCTTTTTTTGTTAAATATTCTCCGGTTAATCCAAGCCCACACCCAATATCAAGAACTTTATCAGTAGGATTAAGACGGCTTTTCACAAGTTTAAGATTTCTAGTAGACGCATGAAATTTAACAAAAACTTTTTTTAACGGCAGAAACTCTATTAGTCTAAAAAAAACTTTATCAAGAAAATTCATAAAATCAAACCTATCTTACTGGGTGATACTCTTTGGAAGATTTACCAGTAATATGAAAACGTAATGCATTAGAAACATGAAACAACGCATACTTAAAATAACCCCATTTTTTTACTCTTCTTGCAGAAACATCAAGACTCACTTTTGAAGAAAATTTTATTTTTCCTTGCTTATTCATTCTTCCAACTAATTCAAGATCTTCAGCAGTAACAAGAGAAGTATCAAATCCCCCTGCTTTTTCAAATGCTGTTTTTCTAACTGCAATATTTGAACCAATAGGATTATGCACTCCAAACAAAGCACAAATTGAAAGGACACTTTTCATAAAAAATTGACTAAATGATTTTTCAAAACTATTAGTATCTGAAAAATAAACTGGGCCATAAAGCATTACTAAATTTTTATCTTTTTCAAATTCTTCTGCAATTTGTTGAATCCAATTATTAGGAATTTCTGCATCAGCATCAGTAAACGCAACTACTTCCCCTTTAGCAATTTTAAAACCGGCTTGTCTTTCCCAAGCAGCAGAACGATTTTTTTCAAGAGCAACTTTCGCGCCGTATTGTTTTGCGATAGTGGTAGTTTTATCTGTAGAATAACCATCTCCAACAATGACTTCTATTTTATGAGAAGTTTTTTGGGCATTAGCAGACTTAAGAGTAGCTCCAATAAATCGCTCTTCATTAAGTGCTCCAATTACAATTGAAACCAGCATGTAAAATATGAGTACTTACTAAATATAAAACTAAGCGATTTATGACTTTGCTCTTTGTCTTAAATATCGTTTCTTACGCTTCTTTCGGCGCATTTTTTTCTTTTTCCATTTCCATCGCTGTCTAGCTTTGGTTTTTTTAAACCTTGAAGTGTCGTTACTTTGTCTGCTCAATTGCTCACCGTTAAAAAATATGTAAAACAAGTTTACTTATTCTGAAATTTGTATTAGGACACATTTAAAAAGCTTTATTCGAGATTTTGGCGAGAAAACGATTAAACCTGCAAAAACAATGCAAAACAATTATAATGAAGACATAAAACCGTCAAGAATTAACAAAAGGCTAAAACAAGCTATAAGAAATCCGGCCAGTTTTCCAAGAACAAAAGTAGCAGAACCAAATCGAGAGTAAATTCTGTCAGAATAAAGTGCAGCAAGATAATTTACAAAGTAAGCAAAAAAAAGAGAAATGAAAAAAATCGATTTTAGAACAGGAGTTCTCGCCTGAACAAACAAAAGAATAGAAACCACAAAAGTTCCGCCCCCAACATACAACGGAAAAACAATGGGACTCAAAAGATATCTTTTTCTGAAACGCAACAAAGGCACTCTGTACTTGCTAAGGCGTTTTGCATACCTCTTTTTGAAAATTAAATTTGCAGCAGTATACAAAAGTACTACTCCCCCAACAATTTTTATAATTACAAGATAATTCATTAATGCTCCCAGCAGGTATTCTGATGCACTCAAAAGAGCTGAAACAGACAGAAATGCAATTATTGCACCAAGAGTAATTGTCTTTCTTCTTTCACGCCAGGAATAAGAAGAAAGAAGAATAGGAAAAATAGCAATTTTAGAAAGAGGATTTATAACCGCAACAAGAGAAAAAAAAGAAAGTAAAAAGAAATCCGCAGGCAAAACAGCAACCATAAATAAAAAAACAATCCAAAATATAAAAAAGTTACTGAAAACCCTAAAAAAGAAAAAAAGCGAGTTTTACTCGCTCTTGAGCCACTTAACTCCTGCATATACTAAAGGAGTATCAATAATTGCTAATACTACCTTCAACACATAATAAGGAATTATCAAAGTGATGATGAAAGCAACATCATATTTTGGAGAAACCCCATAAAAAGCAATAAACATAAACAAAGTAGAGTCAATTGCCTGTGACACAATTGTACTTGCATTGTTTCTAAGCCACAACATTTTCCCATTTGTTTTTTTCTTCCAAAAATCGAACGAAATAACATCATGCATTTGTGAAAAAAAGAATGAGATTATTGAAGCAATAATCATTCTAATTCCTTGTTCAAAAACAGGATTATACTGCCCACTGATAACCCAACTTCGCTCAGCAAAAGGCAACTGAACCGAAATTACAGTCACAATTAAAACAAATACTAATGAAGCAAGTGCAATGTAAACAACTTCTTGTGCTTTCTTTTTTCCATGCACATCTGCAATAATATCAGTAATTGGAAAAGTCAAAGCAAATGGAACAATACCCACACTAAAAATAATAGGAATTGATAAAAGAGAAAGCTCGGCAATTTTCCCCCCAATTAAATTTGAAGCAATTAAAGATGCGATAAATATACCAATTAATAAATTAGTTTTCATTTCTTTAGATAAATTCATTTTTGTTTTCACCTCTGAATTAGCTCCTCAGATAACAAGTTCTCGGGTTATCATATAGAGTTAAAAAAAAGAAGTTTGGAACAAAATAAAAAGGAGTGCCCTGCTAAAAAAAAACGAACTTATTCTCTTTCTTTTTAGTATAGGTTTTTCTTTCTCGCAGAGAAAGAAAAAAGTATTGCCCCCGCTG
>CAZHFT010000119.1:0-2897 GCA_964531875.1 uncultured archaeon
CAAGTTCTCTTTGCGCCTGTACAATTGAATTGTTTCTTTTAATTAGTTTTTCCATTGCGCTTACTAATTGAGTTCTTGCTTTTTCAAGAGCAGTTGGTTTAATTGAACCAAATTTATTTTGAGCGCGAATTTTTACGAGTTCACTTGCTTTATCAAAAGAAACTTTAGAAGAAAGTATTTTTTTTAAAAAAACCTCTGCTTCACCAGGAATAAGAATTCCAGTAAAAAGCTCAGTATAATATTGTTGTTCTAATTCATGTCTTAGTTGTCTTCGCATCCACATTTTTTGAGGACCTAAATCTTTTGGAAGAGTTCTTCTTTCTCCCCTTTGTATACCTTCAACTGAACGAAAATTAACATTATCTCTTTCAAAAATAGCTTTCATGAAATTGAGTTGCCCATTTGCAGTTTTAAAAGTTGGTCTTTTTCCAATAACCATAGGTTCATTCCCCAATAATTTTAATCAAAACTCTTTTTCTTCTTTGCCCATCAAATTCACAGTAAAAAATTTGTTCCCAAGTGCCTAAATCAAGTTCGCCTTTTGTAATCGCCATTGTTACTTGGTGACCCATGAGTTGACGCCAAATATGAGAAGCTGCATTATCTTCACCAACATTATGAGCATACTTTTCAGTGTAAGGCACAAGCTTTTCCAAAATACGCTGATAATCTGAAATCAAACCTTGCTCATTATCATTAACAATAACCGCGGCAGTAATGTGCATTGGATTTACAAGAACAAGACCTTCCTTCACACCCGATTCATCAATTGCTTTTTGAACTTTGTCAGTGATTAAAATCCATTCAATTTTTTTCTTAGTATTAAACTCCAAGTATTTTGTAAACGATTTCATAAATATAAAAATGGAAGAAATCGTTAAAACTATGTTGTTTTTAATTTTAAAAAAATACAGTGTTTAATTGTCTAAATTAATTTCTTCAAAATAGAAAAGCCGTTCTTCTTTTGATTTATTTTCAAGAGAAATTAATTCAGATAATATTTTTTTAGCAAGTTCAGAATTATACTCAAATTTTATCCAATTAAATTTTTCAGCTTGTTTTTTAAAAGGAATAACTATTTTATCAGTAATCTCAATTAAATCAAACATCCACTTCATTCTTGTAGGGGTTTCATGATAAACCGGCAAATGCTTTTGTTTAACATGTTTAATTAATCCCTGAATAACATACACCACTAAATCTATTGCGCCTGATTTCCAAATCAAAGAATTAATTCTTATTTTCTTTTTCAAAGTTAATTTTGAATCAAAACATTTAATCAAAAAATCCTTTTCTCGTTTTGTAAGAGCTTTTGAATCAAGAGCTACAATATACTGCAAACTTAGTTTACCCTCTTCCACATCAGAATGCGAAATTCCTTTCATTCCCTTACTTAATACATTAAAATCAGAAGGAAATATGTAATCCCCCAAATCATTCCTAATCATTTGAATTAAACCATAATACATGCCAACTATTGGCGAAGTTTTTTCTATTTCTTCCCCATTCATTATTTGTTCCTCTTTATTAGCTGTTTTTACAGATAATTCCCCTATTGATTCATAAAAAACACCACAAATTCCATAAATTCGTTTAGTATATAATTTATATAATTGCTCAGTGTTTTTGGAAAAAATACTCATTTTATTTTTATTCACAGTTAAAGCAATGTCAAAAATTTGTCCAGAATACATAATGTAATTACAATTATTCATTATTATAGCAATTCTTTTTGCGACAAATTTATTTTCAGAAGCAATTATAAAAGCAAATTTCAAAGTTAAAAGATGAGCAAGAATGCCTGTAAAAATCGCGTCCCTTCTTGAAAATTTTTTCCAAACCGTTAATTCATTTTGTCTTGATTCTGAATTATCAAAAACATCATCAATTGAATAAGTATTAGCCCAATTATAAAATTCAATAAGTGCACCTATTTCATAAGGAAAAGAAGGATTTTTTACAAATCTTTGTTCTTCAATTAAATGATGAGTAACAAGGTCATATAATTCATAAAAAAGCTCAGGTCTTGTTTTCTTTATCCCTTGTTTTCGCCCCAAAACTTTTTTAAAAGAAGGTTTTATTGAATGTTCTAAACAATCAAGAATAACTTCTCTCGATTGTCCCCACTCTGTTAAAATCCCATTTATCCCAGAATTAAGATTAACAAGATTAAGTTTATTAGAATAATAATCCGCAATATTTTTTCCAACAATACAAACTTTTAAATTATCCGAATCATTATCAAAAGAAAGATTCTTTAAAGGCTCAAGAATTTTTTGCACCCCCCTATCTTGCAAAGCAATATTATTTAGCACTTTGTTAAATTTTTCTCTTGAAAAAATTTCCCTTGCACTTTTGTCTACATAATAATTAACTATTCCAGATCGCGAATAAATTGAACGATAATATTCATCAAGATATGCACTAATTTTATTTTCAAATTGTTCAGGGTGCTGACAAAAAATAAGTTTAGCATGAACAAATTTAGGGTGATTTTTAACAAGTTCTGCGACTTTAGCATTACAAGTCAAAATCGCATTAATACTAAAACTAACCATCCATTGAGACGCATAATAATCAAGATGCTCTTCGTTTTCAATCAAAACAATAGTTGGTTTTCCTTTTCCTATCGCATATCCAAACTCCCAAGTAGAATCTGTTCCAGCAGGAGAACCATCCAAAGTACGATACTTTTTCATAAAAGCAAGAACTGCATCACATTTATTTATTTCATTTAAATCATAACAAGCAATTGTAATAGGAATTTTTCTATGCTCTTTAGGAGTATTAATGGTCCCTGGTTCAAAAAGTGCAACTCGTTTGTTAAAATAAGAGGAATATTCTTTTTTGAAATAATCCTTCCAAAGTTTTATTCCACTTGCGAGATACAAAGAATA
>CAZHFT010000120.1:0-2886 GCA_964531875.1 uncultured archaeon
AGCAAGTGTGGTTTTTCCATTAGTAATTTTTAAAGTTCTTGATGATCTTTCAAATAGAAAGAAAAAGAAGTAATTGAAAAAATAAATTAATGGAAAACTTATACAAGTTTTCCAAATTCTTCAGGAGTGTCTTTCATAAATGATTCCATTCCTGATGCTGTTAATTTGTGTGAAAAAATTTCTTTAAATGTTGAAAAACCCATTGTTGCAATATCTGCGCCTTCAATTGCACATTCTCTTACTTGTCTTGAGTTTCTAATTGATGCGGCAAGTACTTCTGTTTTGAATCCGTAATTTTTCAAAATTTTTACGCATTCGGCAATTAAATCAACGCCAGAAACAATTCCATTATCTTGTAACATATCTTCATCATCTTCGATTCCTCCTGCTGGGAAGTAATCTGTTTTGTTAAATTCCATTTCTGCATTTTTTCTTATTAAATCATCAATTCTTCCTGCAAAGGGGCTTACAAAATCAGCTCCTGCTTTTGCGGCAGCAAGTGCTTGTTCAGGAGTAAAAATTAAAGTACAATTAATTGGGATTCCTGCTTTGTGAAGTTCTTTGATCGCAATTATTCCTTCAAATTCTTTTCCTTCTTCATTAGAAAAACTTGGGTTAATTGGTATTTTGATGTAAACATTATTTGCTACAGGGTTAAATTTAGCATAAAGTTTTTTTCCTTGTTCAATCATTCCTTCAGCGCTTAATTCAGTAACTTCAAGGCTTACTGGAGTTGTTTTTGCAATTAGTAATACTTGGTTAATGTAATCTTCAAGCGAAGTTTTTTCGCCTCGTTCTTTTAATCCATCAACTGCTTTTTTTACAAGCGAAGGATTCATTGTTATTCCATCACAAATTCCTGCTTTGTATACTTGTTCTATTTCGCTAAGAATAGCTGAATCTAAAAAAAACTTCATTCAAAATCACCAAAGAAAATTAGATAAGAATTAATTAAAAAAGCCTATGCTGGGAAGATTTGTCTTCCCCTATGATTTTTCGATATCTTTCAAATTCATCTCTTACTTGTCTTGTAGTTACATATTGCTTATGGTTTCTAAATCCGCCTCCAAAAGAATGAGGGATATGCATTAATTCGTGGATAATTGTTTCTGTTTGTGCATCTGGAGTTTGTTTGTCAAATTTTTCAGAAATTAATTCAATTACATAAAAACTTTTTTTATGTCCCATTCCAAGCATCATTACTTTTCCTAAAACATGAATTCTGGCAATAGTTCTTTTTGTTTTTGTTCCACTACTTTGAATAACTGAAAGTTTTTCTAGAATCACGTGGGTGTATCCAAGAACCTTTGCAATTTCTTTTGTTTTCAAAGTCCAAGTTTCATCAAAAGCATATTTCATGTAAAGAACAAATTGTTTCTTTTTAAAAAAAGAATTGTTTGGATTAAAGAAACCTTTAAAAAAGTTAACGATTGTTAATTAATTTGTGATTGAAAATGGCTGAAGAAAAAATTAACGAAAAAATGATTATTGGTGAGGTAATTGCCAAATATCCTGAAGTTGCAGATGTAATGCTTTCTTATGGTTTACATTGTGTGGGTTGTCATGTAGGTACACATGAATCAATTTGGGATGGAGCTCTTGCACATAATATGTCTGAAAAAAAAATTGAAGAATTAGTTAATGAAATGAATGAAACTGTTGAGGATATTAAAAATAAAAAAATTTCAATGAGTGATTTAGCAGTTAAAAAATTTAAAGAACTTCTTAAAGAAGATAAAAAAGAAGGTTATGGTTTAAAGTTGACAATTATAAAAGAAAATAGTTTAGAAAATTATGATTTGGATTTTGCAGAAAAACCACTTGCTACTGATGAAGTAATTGAAGAAAAAGGTTTGAAAATTTTTATTGATAAAGAACTTTTAAAAAAAGTAAAAGGCACCAGAATAAATTACGTTGAAGGAATGATGGGTTCTGGTTTTAGAATATTTAATCCTACTAATTAAATTAAAAAAAAACAAAAAATTAATTTAATAAAAAAAAGTTGCTATTTTTTTGATTGAATGATTAAACCCGAGGCAAAAGCCCCGAAAAATCATTACTAATTAAATAATTTATAATTTAAGCCATTTCAGCTGGGTCTTCAACGGGTTCTTCCATTGGGTCTTCAGCTGGTTCTTCCATTGGTTCTTCAACTGGAACTTCTGCTGGTTCTTCTGCTGGAACTTCTGTTGGTTCTTCAGCTGGTTCTTCCATTGGTTCTTCAACCGGAGCTTCTGCTGGAACTTCTGTTGGGTCTACAACTGGAGCTTCTGCTGGATCTTCAGTTTGTTCTGTTGGGTCTGTATTTTCTGCTTCTTCTGCAGCAGTACATCCTGAAAGAACTAATGCTAAAACAATTAATCCTAGTAATATTTTATTCATTCAATTACCTCCTTAAGTAAAGTATTACATCAATGGTTATGATGACCTTTAAATAGCTTTTGGTTACGCCTTGTTTTTTGATTTTTTGCATTCTTTTAAATATTTGTTCATTTATTTGCTTTATTGGTACTAATGAAACAAGTAATGAAAATTATTGAAACCAAAAAGGAAACACCTGAATCAATTACTCTTAGTCTTAAAGGTAAAGAAAAAATTAATTTTATTCCTGGCCAATTTGTAATGGTTGAACTTTTAAATGAAAAAAAAATTCCTAAACGAGCTTATTCTATTTCCTCTTCGCCATTAAGTGATATTCTTCAAATTACCATTAAAGAAACTCCTAATGGATACGTTTCAAAATTATTGAATCAGTCTAAAGTTGGGGATGAGTTAATTGTTGAAGGGCCATTTGGACATATGTTGTTTGATTCTGAAAAGATGAAGTCCGTAGTTTTAATTGGTGCGGGTTCAGGAATAGCTCCTCTTAGATCAATTTCTCAATTT
>CAZHFT010000121.1:0-2830 GCA_964531875.1 uncultured archaeon
AATTCAATTTAACCTATTCATGGCGCTAGCCATGAGGCTAAATCATTGGTAACTGATTTGTGAACGCATGTGAATAAGTCCTATCGAGCCAAAGTATCCTTACGAATACAGGCGAGATGGACGCGGATCGTGCGGACGCAATCGCACGGGGACATAGCATAACCCGGTAGTGCAGTTGGCTCCAGACCTTCTGATGGGGGTTCAAATCCCTCTGTCCCCAAACCTTTTTCTTTCTCTTGCGAAGAGAAAGTAAAAAGCTTTACAAAAAAGAAAGAGAAGCAAAACATTTAGTAAAAGAAAAAGCAAAAAAAACTTTACCAATGAAAAAAAACATTTAAAAAACATTTAAAAATCTTTAAAATTATAAAAAAAAGGAGGAAAAAACATGGAAGGAAAAAACGAGCTTGAAAAAGCAAAAGCAGGAAACATTGTTCCATTATACAAAACAATGCCAATGACTAGTTGTGCAGTTAATTATTTTACAAAAATTTCAAATTATGGAAGAAAAAAGAATTCAATTCTTTTAGAAAGTGCAGACGTAATAACAAATTATGGAGAAAAAAGTATTGGTTCAGCAGACCCTTGTTTGAAAGTAAAAGGAAAAGAAAATAGTTTTGAAATAACTTCTTTAAATGAAACAGGAAAAAGATTTATTGCTGCAATAAAGAATGATTTTGATTTTTGTGAAAATTTAAAAATTTCAAACGAAAAAATTTCAGGAACAATTCCAAAATCAAAAAAAGTTTTAAATGAAGAAGAAAAACTTTTTTCAAAAACATATGCAGATATACTAAGAATAATTGCTTTCAAATTAACCCCAATATACGAACCATTTGAGGTTTATGCTGGTCTTTTTGGAGCAATTGCATATGATTTCATTGACCAATTTGAAGAACTGCCAAAAAACAAAAGCGATTTATTAAACGAACCCGATTTTGAAATGAATTTTTATGACAACTTATTTTTGTTAGACCATAAAAAACAAGAAATTACTTTTGTTGCAAATGCACTATTGTTCAATGAAAATGATAAGAAAAACGAACTAAAGCGATGTGAAAAAATAATTGAAAATTATGAAAATGCCTTAAATGAAAAAACTCCAATTGCAAAAAAATCAACTAATAAAAAATTAAGTATTTCTACAGATACAAAAAAAGAAGAATTTGAAAAAATTGTTTCAACACTTCAAAAAAATGTTTTAGAGGGGGATATTTTTCAAGTTGTTCCCTCAAGAACAATTATTTCAGAGTATTCATCAGAACCACTAAACATTTATTCAGAATTACGAGACTTAAACCCGAGCCCATACATGTTTTTCTTTAATAATAGTACAGGAATTTTGCTTGGAAGTAGTCCAGAAACTTTCCTAAAAGTAAGTGGAAAAAAACAAAAGAAAGTAGAAATTAGGCCAATTGCAGGAACAAAACCAAGAGGAATAATTAATGGAAAAATTGATTTAGATTTGGATTCAAGATTTGAAGCAGAATTAAAAAATGATTTAAAAGAAATGGCCGAACATACAATGTTAATTGATTTAGCAAGAAATGATGTTGCAAGAGTTTGTAAAGCAGGAACAAGGCATTGTGATAAACCATATATGATTGAGAAATATTCTCATGTGCAACACTTAGTTAGTAATGTTTCAGGCGAACTAAAAAGTAATTATGATGCACTTCATGCATACCTTGCGTCAATGAATATGGGTACATTAACTGGCGCACCAAAAGTAGAAGCAATGAAATTAATTAGGCAAAATGAAAAAACAAGAAGAGGGTTTTATGGGGGAAGTATTGGTTATTTGACTCCAAGTGGAAACTTTGATTCTGCAATAGTAATTAGAAGCATGACTTTACAAAATAATAAAGCATATGTAAGAGCTGGTGCAGGTGTAGTATATGATTCTATTCCTGAAAATGAGTTTTTTGAAACTGAAAAAAAAGCAAAAGCTTGTTTGAAAGCAATTGAAAATGCAGAGGCGAGAGAATGAAAGAAAAAACATACAAGAAAATTAAAAATATTTTATTGATTGATAATTTTGATTCATTTACTTATAATTTAGTTGATGAGTTTGAAAAAAGAAATTGTAAAGTTTTTGTTTATAGAAATAATGTTTCACTTGAAAAAATAAAAGAAATTACAGTCACAAAAAAAATTGAATTAATCATTATTTCCCCTGGCCCAGCAACACCAGAAAAAGCAGGGAACTCCATTGAAATAATAAAAAAATTTAGTGGAAAAATTCCGTTGTTTGGAGTTTGTTTAGGTGAACAGGCAATTATTACTGCATTTGGTGGAAAAGTAGAAAAAGCAAAAGAAACAATTCATGGAAAAGCTTCTATAGTAACTCATGATTCAAAAACAATTTTTTCAGAAATTGGAAACCCTTTTCAAGTTGGTAGGTATCATTCTCTTTGCGGGACAAAAATTCCAAGTGGTTTAGAAGTGAGTGCAAAAAGTGCTTCGGGAATTGTAATGGGTGTGAGGCATAAAGAATTTTTTGTTGAAGGATTACAATTTCATCCTGAAAGTATTCTTACTCCTAAAGGGGGAAAAATAATTGAAAATATATTAAAATTACTGGAGGAAACAAAATGATTACTACTGCAATTTCAAAAGTAACTGAAAGAATAAATCTTACTCGAAAAGAAACAAAGCGTGTTTTTGATGAAATAATGAAAGGAAATTGTTCAGAAGACGAAATTGTTTCTTTGTTAACTGAATTAATTGCAAAAGGAGAAACCATTGAAGAAATTCAAGGCGCTTGTGAATCAATGCGAGAGGTATCTGCAAAAGTAAATTATTTAGGTGAAGAAAATTTACTTGATGTTGT
>CAZHFT010000122.1:0-2818 GCA_964531875.1 uncultured archaeon
TTATCGTAGGCAACACTGGGGATTTTTAAAATATAGTTCAGCACTTGCTTCAGAAGGAGTTGCGTTGGCAAAAAATAAGCCTTCTTATGATTTTGCAATGTATCAATTTCCTGGTTTGTTATCTATGCTTTCACGAACTTCTACTGTGAGAAATTTAAAAAAATCAATCGGAAAAAAAATTGGAGAAAAAACACATTCTTCAATAAGAAAAGTTATTGCTAAGGATTTATACTTTTTTAAAAATGTTTTTTCTTCTGTTGAAAAAGCAATTGCATTAACTGCTTTATTTGAGTTTGATGAGAAGGAAGTGGCTTTTCTTTTAGATACAAAACCTGAAACTAAAAAAGTAAAATCAATTATTAAAGAAGCTGAATTAATTAAAGATTCTTATGCAAAACCAAAGCGTGTTTTTAATCAACCTGTTGATGAAGAACAAGTCGTATCTGTTCTTAATGGCGAAGAAAAAAAAGAGCCTGAACCCGCTGAAGAAGAAAATATTAAACAAACTACTTTGTTTTAATGAACCAATTCAAGTTCTATTACTATTGTTTTTGTATTAAGTCCAAAGTTGGATAGGCAATTTTGATTCAATTCACCCAAAAAACCTTTACCATTTTTTGATTCGATTTTTCCACTTTTGCCGTGTTCTAAAAAACCTAAGTTTGTTTCTTTTAAAGAGTAAGCTATTCCCATGTTTTTGCATACCGCATCCAGTATTGATTTTGCAAGAGTAAAGTTTGCTCGGGAATCAGAAATAACTATTCCTAAATTATAACTTTGATCAACACCTTCTTCTTTTTTTGAATCTGGTGAAAGAGTAGTTCCTATTTCAAATATTCTTTGAGGATATTCTGCATGTTTGTTTTTGGCTAAAAAATCAAGTAACTCTGGGGCAAGTTTTTTTCGCATTACTTCCCAATTAGTAGAAACAGGGTTTGATATTTCAACTAATTCTTCTTTTGAAAAAATTTTGTTGAGTTGTTTTTCTTTTGAGGTTAAGTTGAATGTAAGCACTTCTTGTAATCCAAGTCCTGTGCAAACATCTCTTACTTTATCAAGATAAATTCTTTGGGGTAGTTCTTCTCCAACAACACTCATTTCAATTTTTTTAGGTTTAATATTATTGTATCCATACCCAATGATTATGTCTTCTATAACATCTACTGGGTGAATAATGTCTTTTCGGTAAGGCGGATATTCAACTTCAAGTTTTTTTCCTTTAGTTTTCACATTGTATCTTGCTTTTTCCAAAAGCGAAATCATTTGTTTATTTGTAAGATTTAAATCTGAAATTTTTCTTACATACTCGGGGTCAAGAATAATTTTTTCAGTATTAAAATTAGGAGTAATAAGTTTTTTTCCATTTGAATCTGCTATAGTTACGCTTTCAATTTTTCCTCCTCTGTCTGCTAATGCCATTACTATTACTCGTAATCCCACAAGAATTGTTTCAATTTGAAAACCACTAACTTCTATGAATAAATTTTTCGTGTTTTCTGTTACTTTTCCTGAGTAATTTGAGTTAATTACTGGAGGCATTGAAAGTACATTTCCTTCAGAATCCTCAAATATAGGATAAACTTTTTTTCCTTTTAGTAAGTGTGCGTATTCTTTTCCTTTTGGGTGCATTTCTAATATTTCATCTAAATCCATTTCTACTTTGTATTCAAGAGGGGTGAATTTTTTCTTTTTTGGGTCTGCACCATAATATCGTATGTTTCCTTTAATTTTATCATAATCATAAATTCCAGTTGCTGATTCTTTTCTTTTTCTTCCGTGTGTTCCATCAACTTTTTCTTGTAACTGAACTAATTGTTTGATTAATTCGCCAGTAATTTTTATGTTTTTAATAATTGCGGCAACAGTGTAAGGCCTTACGTCTTTAACGCTTTTTTCTATTGAAACAACAAGTTTAGATTTTTCGATTTTATATTTTGGAATTCCTTTTTCTAATCCAATTCTTGCCCTTATCTCACGAGCAATTCCTTCTGCACTCCAAAGGTCTGGCCTGTTAGTTTCTTTAATATCAATTGTAAGTATATCTCCTTCAACTTTATCCAGTTCGCCTTTAACAAACAGTAAAGCTTCATCTAGCTCATTCCTGCTGAACTTTTTTCCAATAAGTTTTTCTAAATCTTTTTTACTTGCTTCTATTGTTGGCAATTTATCGCCTCCTATGTGGCGGAAGCTTTTTTCCCGGTGCATCTGCTATATTAACCTTTTGAGGAGTATTACAAATCCTTTGAGGTTCTCCTCCGTGTTTTAATTTTTGGATTGTCGATTCATGTAACTCATCAGCGTAAATGACTGTGAAACCTTCACTAATATGTACTCCTTTAGGTGGTTTTGTTGGGTTTACCCTAAATTTTCTAAGGTGTTTCGCAAGTCCTGGTGGCATAGCTCCAATTGCAAAAAGCCCCCAAGGATGAAGCCCTCTTTTCATACATTCAGATGGAGGTATACTAGTACGAATTCCTATTTTCCGGCAATAAGTAGGGTCCTCGTATGAAAAAACATGAAATCCTCCACTTTCACTTAGTCTTCTAAATGTTTGCGTACTATCAACTCTGAAAGTTGTAGTTACCTCTACTTTCCATTTGTTTCCATTTTTTTTGACTTCTGTTTTAACTTGCATTTCTCCCCGTTCATGTGTATTTATTTCGGTTTCGGTTTTCCCACCAGAAACTTTTAAAGTAATTCCAAAATGTTTAAGCGTATCAGAGATTTCCCTTACTTCTCTTTTTGAACAATTTCCTTTACCTGCGGAATAATCCATGTCATTTCCTTCTCTGCCAGGTTTATAAAACAAAACTTCAGT
>CAZHFT010000123.1:0-2807 GCA_964531875.1 uncultured archaeon
TAGAAAAAAAGATATTTTAGAAAAAGCTTACAAAAAAGGATTCGTTTCAAAATCCTATTATTCAAAAAACAATCGAAGAATAAAACAAGAAGGAAAACGACTTAAACACGCAGTAGAAGTTCATTCTCTTGAACAAAAACTAAATGCATTAGTAGAAGCTTATGATTCAGGTGTAATTAGTAAGGAATCTTTTGTAAAAGGAAAAACAAGAATAGAACGTTTGTTGAAAAACTAAAGAGAAATGTTTAAAAAGGCAAAAGAGTTTATATGTTAGAACAATTTTTAGTTGATTTTAATGTCTAAGAAAAAAACAGTTAAAAGAAAAGCAACAGTAAAAAAGAAAGCTGTTAAGCGAACAGCAAAACCTAAGAAAAAAGTAGTAAAGAAAAAGGTAGTAAAGAAAAAAATAACTAAAAGAGCATCTGAAAATTTTGGGGATAATCATTCAGTTTTAAGAGAAGCTCTAAAAGATATTGCAAGAGAACTTACACAATTAAGAGATGAAAAATCAGATTTAGAAGGCACTCTTGATGATGTAGCTGGAAACCTTACTTCTACTCAAAATACTGAAGTTCAATTAAAAGACCAACTTAGAAAGCTTGGGTCTGTTGAAACATCATTAAATCTTAAACGAACAAGAGTAAGAAAAAAATTAGAATCTGTTAGAACAAAAATAGGCAAAGTTAGAAATCTTTCAGCACAAATGGAAAACATTTAAATAAAATAATTTTTTTTCTTTTTTTATTCTCTGAATATTTCTTGGTCCACATATATTTCAAAGCCATTATCTGTTATTTTATATGGCACTAATTTTTTTGAATGTGCACTACTTCTAAGTTTTAATATTTCTAAAGCATTTTCTCTTGTATTGTGTATTTTTATATTATAAAATACAAGAACTGCATCGGCAAGAAATTCTTCTATTCCCATTCTCGAATAAATGTTTGGCGCTTGTTCAGTTTCACCAAAAACCAAATTTACTGAACCGTATTTTTCAAGGGTTTCAAATAAATGCCTCAAATATTGTCTATATCCTTGACTGTTATCCACAAATGCAATTGATAATGCTGAAAGACTATCTACAACAACTCTATCTGGATTGAATGGTAAATCAAATTGAAATGGTAAATCAAATTGTTCAAATTCAATGTAAAGCCCGCCTCGTTCTTTAGTAAGTGTAGCTTCAACTGCTCTTGCAATTGTTAAAGGGTCAATTTTAATTATCGCAATAAGACCTTCTTTTTCAAGGGCATCAAGATCCCATCCAAAATTTTCCATCATATTTTCCTTAATTTTTTCAGGAGTTTCCTCAAGAGTAAGATAAACTCCTTTTTCTTTTCTTTTTTTTGCACCTTCATAAATAAACTGCATTCCAAAAGTAGTTTTTCCAGTTCCTGCTCCTCCTGAAATAAGAATTGTATCGCCTTTTTTGAAACCGCCTCTATCAATTAACTTATCAAAATCACTAACTAAAACAGGGATGCTTTTTCTAAATTCCATTTTTTTATATTTATAATGAGATAATTTATGATTTGTTTGTTTAGAACTACTAAGTGCATCACTTATTTTTGGTTCAAGAGCTTTTGGTTTAGTAGTTGTTTTGGTTTTAGATTTATGAAAAAATCCACTTTGTTTAGAATCCCAAAAATCATTTTCATTTGTTTCGGAAGGGGATTTAGTTTCTTTTGTTTCTGAAGAAGGTTTAGTCTCTTTTTTTGTTTTTAAAAAACTTTTAGATCCCCAAAAACCTTTATTTTCTGTTTTTTGAATGGGGAGTTCTTCTTTTTTTGTACTTATTTCTTCATTTTTTTTAATTGGTTCTTTTTCTTTTTTTTCTTGTTCTTTTGCTTTTTCAACAATTTCTTTTGCTTCAGTTTCACTAACCCCTATATCAGTCATACTTTTCATAGCTTCTTCTTCACTTGTACCACTAGTGATAAGTCTTTTAGTAGCATCAATTAAACGATTTTTATTTTCAACCATATGAACAATAAACTATAAATTAAAGAGTATAAAATAGTTTAGGTGGCTTTGTAGTTCCAATAAACAAACTCTTAATAAGGGGATTCAAGCTTATTTTTTTAAGTGATTCGCTATGGGTGAAAAAAGCAGTATAACTAAAGCAAAGTATCATGTAGAACGAATAAACTCAGGGATATCTGGTCTTGATGAAATGATGGATGGGGGCATCCCAAAAGGAAATTTAGTAGTTCTTAGTGGAGATCCAGGTTCAGGAAAAACAGTAATGTGTTGGCAATTTCTTTATGAAGGAATAATAAAGTATAATGAACCAGGGATTTATGTTTCATTAGAAGAAACTGAAGAATCTATTTATACTGGGGCCGCGGAATTTGGATGGGATTTAAAAAAATTAGTTGATGAAGGAAAACTCAAAATAATCACTATTGAACTTTATGATTTTGAACGGCTCAAAGCAGCAATTGAAGACAATGTAAAAGCAATTGATGCAAAAAGAGTAGTAATTGATCCTGGCGTAATTTTTAGATTATTTTTTGATAGAGAACTTGATGCAAGAAAAAGAATTGTTTCATTAGGAAAAATGTTAAGACAAATAGGAACCACTGCAATAATAACTAATGAAATAAGTCTTGATAGAACAACTTCACTTTACGGATTAGAAGAATATGTTGCTGATGGAGTAATACTTTTATATCATACTAAAATGAAAAGTCACTTTGTGAGAAGTATAGCCGTTTTAAAAATGCGAAATACTGCAATAACCGAAAAACTAAAACCAGTAAAAATAACTGCAACCGGATTGAAAGTTCTTTCAAAAACAGAATTAT
>CAZHFT010000124.1:0-2734 GCA_964531875.1 uncultured archaeon
CATTCGAGGACAAGCGGCTCGGAAGAGCGAAGGTTATCTTCGCTTGGGCTCGATAAGCCAGTCTCGTCGGAAGGGAGCGTGCACCGTCGGTAGCACTTTTACTAACTATTCGTTTGCGACCAAAGGATGTACTACAAATTTTAACATTTAATTATTTTAGTTTATTTAAAGGAAAAATATAAGGGGGGACTTTATTGTCCCCAGTTTTTCCAATTAATTGGGTATCCTTCTCGGAATGCCCTTAATTCAATTTCTCCGGTTTCTGAATCATATTTTTCAAGGAAAAATGGCCCATCACTTATTATAAGATGTTTTTTTTCATTGAACCAATTTTCCAAAGCAACAATTCTTGTATTCAATTCTTCCTTAGAAGAATATTCTACTCCTTGTGCTTCAAACATTGGTTTTATGTTTTGGAAATCAATTGCTTTGAGTGCTTTAATGAGCGCTTCGCAGTCTTCCTTTTCAATGAGAGAAAGTGGTTTTGCGTTTTCCTCATAACTTGTTTCTTTTGAATAAGAAAAGGTCTTATCCTCAAAAACCAGTTTGTCTGCTCCAGCATAAATTTCCCATGGAGCTAATCTTTGGAGTGTTCTTCCAAATGAAACCAATTGGCCCGCATCAAAAGAACTTTTGTTGAGGTATACTTCCAAAGTGTTCCCGTTTATTTTCATTCCACTTATTTCATCGACTAAATTTTTCGTTCCTTTTGCTACCTTATCAATAGCAATTTTTTTCTCATTCGAAGATCTTTCCCAGAGTGATGCAGTGAAAAATAATATGTCTGACCACTCAATTTCAGTTCCATCATGCCACTTTGAGCCGATGTAATTTGAAAGGTCATATGAAACCTTTGATTTAGCCATTGCGTTATCATCGACAACAACCCATTTTTTTTCATTTAGGTTCCATACAAAAGCGTCACTTGGAATACTAATTCCTGTTTCATTGCTTTCGATTTCGAAATTTAATCTGAATCCTTCTCTTTCAAGGGTTTTTGGGTTTGACCATATTGCAGGGTCATGAAGGGTATTTGTTATGTCCATCATGTTTATTCCCATTATTACTTGTGGGTTCCATGCATCTCCTTTACGATGTGTTTCAGGCAATCCTATGTTCAAAGTATCGCTTCCAGGGATTGATGCCTTTCGTACAGTAAGGTAATTTCGTAATCCTACAAAATTGTCCTCAGTTGTATTTTGTAATGTAGGATTTTTTGCAAAAGCATTTTGTTGTTGACTTACCCAAATTCCAACAGAGTCTTCTAGGTCAACCTGTGCTAGTTCCCATGCGATTTTTTCCCATTCGCTGGAATTTGCAAAATTTTCTTCATTGAGTTTTTTTTCCAACAAAGTTTTTTCGGCATTTTCATGAGTCCACCAACCCTCTTTTTCATAAATTTCTGGGAAAGATGGTTCCACATACCTGCTTATTCCATAATAAATCCAGGATATAGGAGTAATGTTCCACTCGAGGTCTGCAGGATTAGAATAATATGTAGGATTATCATCTTCTCTTGTTAGGTATGTTGTTTCAACATCAAATCCTTCCTCTTCAAGGAGTTTTGTAAAAATATCTCCTATTTGTTTCATTTCTTCAATATACTCAAGGTTAATTAATTTTAGTGAAATAACGTCTCCACCAAACATCCATTTTCCATCAATTTTTTCTGCGCCTTGTTCTATCATTGCTTCAGAAAGGAGTTTCTCTCCTTTTTCTTTATCAAATTCAATTGAAAGTTTTGCAACCTCTTCAAGGCTTTTTTCATACATCGGGTGATTTTCAAAAATATTCATTACTACTTTTTTTCCCAATCCTTTATGTACTTTTTCTGCAATTGAATCCCTATCAAGTAAAAATTGCATTGCAAATCTTGCTTTCTGATTTGAGAAAGGATTCAAATTATTTTCTGTTGAAGGAGCAGGATTCAATAAAATTCCCTGCAGGGTTGAATAAGCTTTTACCAATTCAACTTCATTGTTTGATTCAATTTCGTTATTTGCATTAACTGAGTCTAAGTAATAATCTATTTCTCCTGAAGCAATGCTTTCTAATACATTTTCAGAGGCAATTTGTTTGAAAATAATTTTTTCTACCATTGGTCCGTTTTTTTCATCTTGCATAATTAATCCTGTGCAACGCCAATTGATTTCTGCTGTTCGTGTTTCAGTATTTACTACACAAGCAGGAGCACATCCTTCTTTTTCAAGTTCTAAATCAATCCACCATGTTCCACTTGAACTATTACAAACACTGGTTTCTCCAAGTGTGCCTTCAGCAACACATTCACTTAAATTAGCTATTTCTATTGCCTCATCCAAAGACATTTTATTTACGCTGTCGATTTTTCCGCAAAAATCCACGCTTTGTTCTTCAGTACACCCTGAAAGAAACAATATTGCCATTATACTAAAAATAAAAAAAACTTTTTTCATTAAACAAACCTCCGGTTAAATGTATTATAACAATTGTAATTATTGTATAAAATGCTTTGCTTGTTGTTTTTGAGCAGGGGGGTTTAATATTTATTCGATTTAATGCTAAGAGTAATTTTAGCACCATTTTTATTTAACAATAAAGTTTAATACTAGAAAGAACTCATTATGAAAGAAAATAGTCTATCGTTTAGTAGGTGAAAAATTGCCTGTAAAAAACCGTGTTTTGAAAACAAAAATAACTGATTTTGCAGAACTTCTTTTGCAGAAAAAAACTGTAAGTATAAAAGAATTAGCTA
>CAZHFT010000125.1:0-2721 GCA_964531875.1 uncultured archaeon
TGCTTTAATTGTTTTTTTAAATCAAGTAAAGCAGTTTTGCTATAAATTGCTAAGTGTCTTTGGGAATCAAGAGTAACTTCTTCAGTGTATTTTTGTAAAAAGAATCGTTCTGCTCCTTTTATTTGCGCTACTATTTTTTCAAAGTCTTTTTTTGTAAGACTTGGATGACAAGTTGTTCTAAATTCATAATCTACTTTAGATTTCATTATTATTTTAATTGAGTTTTTTATTTTATTTGTTACTCCTTTTGTTTGAGTAATTTCAGCATATTTGTCATAAGGTGCTTTTACATCCATTGCAATATAATCAAGCAAGTTTTTTTTGATTAGTTCTTCAAGCATTTCAGGGTTTGTTCCGTTTGAATCAAGTTTTACTTTAAAATTCATTTTTTTTATTTTGGCAATGAATTCAGGTAAATCTTTGTGAATTGTTGGTTCGCCTCCTGAAATAACTACCCCTTCGAGTAAATTTTTTCTTGATTCAAGAAAAGAAAAAAATTCTTCATTAGAAACAGTTTCTTTAGCGTTTTTTACTGCTGCAGGATTGTGACAAAATACACAACGTAAATTACACCCTGCTAAGAATACTAATGCCGCGGGAGTATTTGGGTAATCCTGCAGAGTTGTTTTCTGCAGGAAGTTTATTTTAACCATAGTATTCACTTTGCTTTTTGCATTTCAAAAGTTACTCTTTCTCCAAATTCGCTTCTTTTACCATCATTCCAATTTTCAATTGGCCTAATGTACCCAACTACCCTTGAGTAAACTTCACATTTAGCATCGCATTCAGGGCATTTATGATTTTCTCCTGCGATGTATCCGTGATTTGGACAAACACTAAATGTTGGAGTTAAAGTAAAGTAAGGTAACTTGTAGTTTTCTGCGATTTTTCTAACAAGTTTTTTTACTGCTTCTGGACTAGGGTGATTTTCTCCAATGAACATGTGGAATACTGTTCCTCCAGTGTATTTTGTTTGAAGATTATCTTGTAAATCAAGTGCTTCAAAAACATCAGCTGTTTGATTAACTGGTAATTGACTAGAGTTAGTATAGTAAACTGATGTCTTTGGGTCTTTTTTTAACATTTCTTCATTAGCTACTTGTATTTTAGGGTATTTTTCTTTGTCTAATAAAGCAAGTCTGTGAGAAGTTCCTTCTGCAGGAGTTGCTTCAAGATTAAATAAGTCGCCAGTTTCTTTTTGGTAGTTTAGGATTCTGTCTCTC
The DNA here is from genome assembly GCA_964531875.1 of uncultured archaeon. GTDB lineage: Archaea > Iainarchaeota > Iainarchaeia > Iainarchaeales > Iainarchaeaceae > UBA493. The sequence goes on from CAZHFT010000125.1 coordinate 1,224, forward strand.
ATAAAATCCATTATTTTTTCAGCGTATTCTTTACCCTCTTTTGAAGCAATATTTATTCCAAGGAAATTAATTAAAAGCTCATTCATTCCAAGTAATCCAATTGTTGAAAAGTGATTTCCCCAATAGTTTTTATTTGCTTTGAAGATGTCTTCTAAATAATATTTGCTATAAGGATACAATCCATATGCGGTGTAGTTTTCTAAAACTTTTCTTTTAATGATTAAACTTTCTTTAGCTTGGTCCATTAATTGCCCAAGGTTGTGGAATAATTGTGCTTCATTTTTTGATTTAAATCCAAGTCTTGGTAGGTTAATGGTTACTACTCCAATGCTTCCGGTTAGTGGATTTGAACCAAATAATCCTCCGCCTCTTGAACGAAGTTCTCTATTATCTAATCTTAATCTACAACACATACTTCTTGCATCATCAGGATCCATGTCTGAATTAATGAAATTGCTAAAGTAAGGGATTCCATATTTTGAAGTCATTTCCCAAATAGGGTCAAATACTTTGTTGTCCCAATCAAAATCTTTGGTGATGTTGTATGTGGGAATAGGGAAAGTGAAAACTCTTCCCTTTGCATCTCCCTTACTCATTACTTCTGCAAATGCACGATTAATCATATCCATTTCTTTTTGGAATTCTTCAAGTTTTTTGTCAGTTGGTTTTCCTCCAATTATTGCAGGAGAATCTTTCATGCTTTTTGGACAAGAGACATCCATTGTAATGTTTGTGAAAGGAGTTTGAAATCCTACTCTTGTGGGAATATTTAAATTAAATACAAATTCTTGCATTGCCTGTTTAACTTCTTCATAACTTAAGTTTTCATTAGCAACGAATGGTGCAAGATAAGTATCAAAGTTAGAAAATGCTTGTGCGCCTGCGGCTTCTCCCTGAAGCGTGTAAAAGAAATTGGTTATTTGTCCAAGTGCAACTCTTAGTCTTTTTGGAGGGTTACTCTGAATTTTTCCCTCTACTCCTCCGAATCCTTTAGTTAATAATCCTTGTAAATCCCATCCGCAGCAGTATACTCCGAGAGTCCCAAGGTCATGCAGGTGAAAATCCCCGCTTTTGTGGTGGTTTCTTATTTTTTCAGGGTAAATCCTGTTAAGCCAATAACCGCTTGTTAGCCCTGTAGAAATATGGTTATTTAATCCTTGTAAAGAAAAACTCATGTTGCTGTTTTCTTTTACTTTCCAATCAAGAATTTTTAAGTAATCATCCATTAGTTCGTTAGATGCAAGAACAAAACTAAGATCTCTTAAGTCTTGATGTTGTTGTCGGTAAAGCATGTAAGCTTTGGATATTTCATATAGGTTTGATTCAACAAGTGCTTTTTCAACGCAGTTTTGAATAAATTCAATATCGTAAGTTTCTTCCTGTTGAAAATTACTAAGTACCTTAGAAAGAACATCCTCGATTAAATTAGTTCTTTTTTCATTAACTGCAATAAATGCTTTTTCAATTGCTTTTCTGATTGGTTGAGTATCAAAATCTT
>CAZHFT010000126.1:0-2659 GCA_964531875.1 uncultured archaeon
ACTATTTGGATGCGAACATGTTAATGTACAACCAAATTCTGGCTCACCTGCAAATATGGGTGTTTATTGGGCTCTAATGGAACTCGGTGATACTGCAATGGGAATGAAACTTAGTGAAGGTGGACACTTAACCCACGGTCACCCAGTTAATTTTTCAGGAAAACTCTACAACTTTTTACAGTATGGAGTTGACAAAGAAACAGAACTGCTTGATTATGATAAAGTTCTTGAACAAGCAAAAAAAGAAAAACCAAAATTAATTCTAAGTGGTTATACTGCTTATTCTAGAAAAATTGATTTTAAAAGATTTAGAGAAATTTGTGATGAAGTTGGAGCGATTTGTATGGCAGATATTAGCCATATTGGAGGACTTTGTGCTACAGGAGTTCATGAAAACCCTGCACCCTATTTCGATGTTGTTACTACAACAACTCACAAAACACTAAGAGGTCCAAGAAGTGCAATAATAATGTGCAAAGAAGAATTCGCTCAAAAAATTAACAAAGCAGTTTTTCCAGGATTACAAGGCGGACCACACGAACACGTGATTGCAGCTAAAGCAGTTGCGTTTAAAGAAGCAAAAACTCCTGAATTCAAAGTGTATGCTGAAAACATTGTAAAGAATGCAAGAGCCCTTGCAAAAGTTTTAATGGATAATAAATTAAGACTTATTTCAAACGGAACTGATAATCACTTAATGCTTGTTGATGTTACTCCTTTTGGAATTTCAGGCAAAGAAGCAGAATTAGCACTTGAACAATGTAATATCTACTGTAATAAAAACACAATTCCTTTTGACACAAGAAGTCCATGGGACCCAAGCGGAATAAGAATCGGGACTCCAGTATTAACAACAAGAGGAATGAAGGAAAAAGATATGGAAACAGTTGGAAACTTAATTTCTGAATGTTTACATAATGCAAAAGATAGTGCAAAAATTGAAGGAATTAAAAAAGAAGTAATATCCTTTTGTAGCGATTTCAATTTCTATGAGTGATTAAAAAATGTCGGCAAAAATACTTAATGGAAAAGAAATAGCTGATGGAATCTTATCTAACTTGAAAAAGAAAATAAATAAATGTAATGGAAGTCTTGCAAGACACCCAAAATTAGTTGTTATTCAAGTTGGAGACGATCCTGCTTCAACAATTTATGTAAACAAAAAACATGAAGCTTGTCAAGAAATAGGGGTTAAATCAGAAATAAAAAAATTTCCTGAAACTATTTCTTATGCTGATTTTTTAATGGAAATTGGAAAACTAAACAAAGATGATAAAGTACATGGAATTCTTGTTCAAGCACCATTACCGAAACACTTAAGCCATAAGCAAGTGTATGAAACAATTGCTGTTGAAAAAGATGTTGATGGTTGGCATCCGTTTAATCACGGCAAAAATTTACTTGGAAAAAAAGGAATTCCTCCAGCAACACCAAAAGGAATAATGACTCTATTAGAACATACAGGCGTTGATTTTGTTGGAAAAAATGCAGTTGTTATTGGTAGAAGCAATATTGTTGGAAAACCGATTGCTTTAATGTTAATTAATGCTGGGTGTACTGTTACTGTTTGTAATAGCAAAACAAAGTCGATTAAAGAGTTTACAAAAAATGCAGATATTCTTATTAGCGCAGTAGGAAAAGTAAATTTAATTACTGAAGATATGGTAAAAGAAGGTGCGATAGTAATTGATGTTGGAATGAATAGAAACGCAGAAGGAAAATTATGTGGCGATGTTGACTTTGAAAAAGTAAAAGAAAAAGCTTCTTGGATTACCCCTGTACCCAAAGGCGTTGGTCCAATGACTATTGCAAGTTTAATGCAAAACACTATTAATACTTGTGGAGAGATTGAATCGTGTCTCCACTCAAAATAGCTATTCTTGGTTCAACAAAAGGAACAGATTTACAAGCAATAATTAATGCAATTGAACTAAAGGAACTTGATACGAAAATTGTTTTGGTTGCATCCGATAAAAAAGATGCTTTTATTTTAGAACGCGCAAAAAAACATAAAATAGAAACTTTAGTAGTTAATTATTCTGATTTTGAAACTCGTGAAGAAGCAGAAAAAGTTTTTTCTGAAAAAATAAAAGAAAAAAAAACAGATTTGATTCTTTTAATCGGTTTTATGAAAATTGTTACAAAATATTTTGTAAATCAATTTAAAGGAAAAATTTGGAACATTCACCCTAGTCTTTTGCCAAAGTATGCAGGAGGAATGTCTAATAATGTTCATGAAGAAGTTTTAAAAAACAAGGAAAAAGAAACTGGTTGTACTTTACATGAGGTAACTGAAGTGGTTGATAAGGGAAAAATAATTCTTCAAAAAAAAGTTAAAGTAGCAGAAGAAGATACCATTGAAAGTTTAAAAGAAAAAGTTCAAAAACTTGAACAAGAATGTTTTTTAGAAGCACTTAAAATGGTTATTGAAAATATAATTATTATTGGAGGGAACTAATATGAAAGTAAAAACAGCACTAATTTCGGTTTCGGATAAAACAGGATTAATTGAATTTGCAAAAGAACTTAGCGAAAACAACGTGAAAATAATTTCTTCAGGTGGAACACACAAAGCAATTACTGAAGCAGGAATAAAAGCAATTAAAGTTGAAGAAATAACAAAGTTCCCAGAAATGCTTGACGGCAGAGTAAAAACTCT